>JAYUAK010000369.1:0-3420 GCA_043741335.1 Actinomycetota bacterium | reverse complement strand
GGCCGATCGATGAGCGACCGGAACCCTGAAGTGGTAGGTCAGCCGGGGGCGGTGGACACCCACTGCCACCTGTTCCTCCTCGACCGCGAACCTTCAGGTGTGGTCGAGGCCGCAAGGGCCGCCGGCGTCGACCGGCTGATCTGCGTCGGCGTGGACCCCGAAACGAGCCGGAAGTCCCTCGAGCTGGCCGAGTCCATCGAGGGTGTGTTCGCCACCGCGGGCATGCATCCCCATGACGCGAGCGCCTTCGACAAGGAGGCCGGTGCGCGGATCGAGGAGCTCTTGCACGACCCTCGAGTCTTGGCGGTGGGGGAGTGTGGTCTGGACTTCTTCCGGATGCATTCCCCGAAAGAGGATCAGGAGCGTGTCTTCAAGGTGCACATCGCGCTCTCGAACGACACGGGCAAGCCGCTGGTCGTCCACGTCCGCGAGGCGTGGCCCGACGTCCTTCGAGCATTGGATGAGGGATCGGCCGAGCGCGTGGTGATCCACTGCTTCAGCGGTGACGCCCAGATCGCGCGCGAGTGTGCGCAGCGCGGGTATTGGGTGAGCTTCGCCGGCAACATCACGTACCCGAAGAACGAGCACTTCCGCCAGGCGGCGAAGGCACTCGACATCGACCGGATCCTGGTTGAGACCGACAGTCCATTCCTCGCGCCGCAGAAACTGCGCGGTCAAGACAACGAGCCGGCGAATGTGTTGGCGACGATCGCAGAGATCGCGCGTATCCGTGGCAACGATGTTGTCGATGTGATCGCCGCGACCGCGAAGAACGCACGCGCTGCGTTCACCGGATTGCCGTAGAGAACGAACGGAACCGGTCGCGAGCGCCCAGAAAGTGGATAAGCGCGAGCCCGTTATCCACCGAACGTGCGTTCGGTCTCAAGATTGCAGTGAGGGTTGAGGGTTTGCTAGGGTCACGGCCCGTGAACGTGATGGCTTCGGTCCGGCCTCGCCGCTTCCCCCTGGAGCCTTCCTCGAACGAGTGGAGGAAGGTTGGCCGTTCGACCCACCCGGGTCCGCAGGTTGCGGATCCACCGAGCGATCCAAGCAACGACCTTCGTCGTGAGCCTCTCGCTCATCGGCGGGACGTGGTACCTGGCGTCGCGGACGCACGTCACGTTGATCGTCGGCGGTCACGCCCAATCGATCAGCACGAACTCGCAGAACGTCCGGGAGCTCCTGCAGGGCGAAGGCATCACGCTCGCTGGGAGCGACCGGGTGGTACCGCCGTTGGCGACGGTGCTCGCCGACGGCATGACGGTAGTGGTGAACCCGGTACCCACAGGTGTGGGGGTCTGGGTGATGGAAGGTGCGAGCAGCGGACCCGACGCGAGGATCGCGGCGGAGCTCGCCGAGGCTTCGGCCTCCGTGGACAGCATCGGAACATCTCCGGTGGTGAGCGTCAGAGTCGTCGTGGCTGGGAAGGTCCACGACGTCCTCACCGACGCTCGTACCACCGGGGAGCTCCTCTCGGCCATGGGGATCACTCCCGATGCACATGACCGCGTCCAACCATCGCCCAGCACCCCCCTTCACGTCGGCGCGCGCGTCGTCTTCGATCGCGTCCGGATCCTTTTGCGCGATCTCCGCCGGTCGATCCCGTTCGCGACACGGACCACGTGGACCACGGACCTCGCGCCGGGACAGAGTCAGGTCGCCTCGCCGGGCATGACGGGTCTTGCGTTCGTCACCGAACGCGCGGTCGTCGTGAACGGACGCATCGAGTCGAGCCAGACGCTCGCAGAGCGCGTCGTGCGGCCCCCGGTCAACGCGGTGGTGCTCTCCGGCGCGGCCAGCCCGACGATCCCGCAGGGCGCTGTGGGCGGGCACGGAGCGAGCGGTCAGGCGACGTGGTACGACCCGCCGTGGTCGGGGCTGACGGCAGCGAGCCCGTGGATCCCGTTCGGGACCCATGTGACGGTCACCGACCTCGCAACCGGACGGACGGTTATCGTCGTCATCGATGACCGTGGACCGTTCGCACCCGGACGCATCATCGACCTCTCGCCAGAGGCGTTCTCGATCCTCGCCCCCCTCGGACGGGGCGTCCTCGACGTCCGCATCACCTGGTAGCGCGCCGGCCGGTGGTCTCGGGGCCGCGGCCATCCGGGAACTTGCGGCGCGCCACGGCATCCATCCCTCGAAGGCGCTCGGACAGCATTTCCTGATCGATCCCAACCTGGCCCGCGCGATCGCGGCGGACGCGGGCATCGAGGAAGGGGACCGGGTCGTGGAGGTGGGAGCCGGTCTGGGGTCGCTCACGCTGGCGCTGGCCGCGGCCGGCGCGCATGTGCGAGCGATCGAGTTCGACCGCGCCTTGCTGCCCGCGCTCCGAGAAGTGACGTCGGGCGTCGAGACGATCACGGTCGTCGCTGCCGACGCGACGCACATCGACTGGGCGACCGAGCTCGCCGACGGCGCGTGGATCGTCTGCGCCAACCTCCCGTACAACGTCGCGGTCCCGGTCGTGATGGCGCTGCTGGAGAACGCGCCGATGGTGAGGCGACTCGTGATCTTGGTGCAACGCGAGGTCGGCGAACGGTTCCTGGCCGGGCCCGGCGACGACCACTACGGACCGGCGAGTGTCCGCGTCGCGTATCGGGCGACCGGAGAGCTGGTGCGCCGCGTCCCTCCGTCGGTCTTCTGGCCGCGGCCGAAGGTGGCCTCGGTCCTGGTGCGGTTGGAGCGCCTGGAAGAGCCGCCCTTCGACGTGGATGCCGCGACGCTCTGGCGCGTCGTGGACGCCGGTTTCGCCGAACGACGCAAGACCATGCGGAGCGCGGTCATCCGGCTGGACGTGGACCCCGGGCGCGCGGACGACCTCCTCGCCGCATGCGCCATCCCCCCGCGCGCCCGCGCCGAGGACCTGTCGCTCCAGGACTTCGCGCGGATCGCCGAGGCGTTGCCGTGACGACGGGGCCCGGACGGTCGGTGACCCGCCTTGCCCCCGCGAAGCTGAACGTCTACCTCCGCGTCCTCGGAGCGCGCGACGACGGCTATCACGAGCTGGAGAGCCTGGTGCTCCCGCTGTCGCTCGCCGATGAGGTCACGGTGACCGAGGCAGCGAAGCTCGACATCGTCATCGACGCCCAGATCGACCTCTCCGAAGGGCTCGACGCCGGCGGAATGAACCTCTCGCTCGTGGCGGCGCTCGCGCTGGCCGAGGCATGCGATGGACCGGCGCGCGGCGCAGAGATCCGGATCGTGAAACGGATCCCGGTCGCGGCCGGACTCGGCGGGGGCAGCGCCGATGCGGCCGCTACGCTCCTCGCTCTGAACGACCTCTGGGAGTGCGGCCTCGACCGCGACGTCCTCATGGGGATCGGCGAGCAGATCGGATCCGACGTTCCCGCCATGCTTGCCGGCGGACCGGTCGTGATGCGCGGTCGCGGCGAGCGGCTCGCACCCGTCCACGTG
>JAYUAK010000368.1:0-17823 GCA_043741335.1 Actinomycetota bacterium | reverse complement strand
AGGTCCAGGATCAACCTCGTCGGCGGCTTGACCAAGACGGGTGAACGCGGGATGAACACGCTACCCTGATGGCCGCCGGTGGCGCTGCCGCCAGACCTACGAGGGCCGAGCATGAAGCTGAAGATCTCCAATCGCGCCGAGGCCTTCTTCGACCTGTTCACCGAATCCGCGGAGAACCTCCGCACGGCGGCGGAACTGCTCCAGGACCTGATCAGCGACTATCGCGACGTCGAGCTCAAGGCGCAGAGGATCGCTGATCGCGAGCACGAGGGCGACGAGGTCACGCACGCGATCATCCGCTTGCTCAACACCACCTTCGTGACGCCCATGGACCGCGAGGACATCTACCAGCTCGCCACGGCGCTCGACGACGTCATGGACGGGATCGAGGCAGTGTCGGATCTGTTCGTCCTGCACCGGATCGAAGCACCGCTCCCGGAGATGCGGGCACAGATCGACGTCCTCGTCCTCGCGGCCGGACAGACCGAGCAAGCCCTCGCCGCACTGCCCAACATGCGTCGAGAGCAGCTCGAGCCGTACTGGATCGAGATCAATCGGCTCGAGAACGAAGGTGACCGGCTCTATCGTCGCGCCATCGCCGACCTCTTCTCCGGTGAGCATCGCGCCATGGACGTCCTCAAATGGAAAGAGGTCATCGAGAACCTCGAGGAAGCGCTCGACGGTCTCGAGAACGTGGCGAACATCATCGAGTCAACCGTCCTGAAACACACGTAGACGCCATGAGCTTCGCCGTTGTCTTCGTCATCGCGGTCGCTCTTGGATTCGACTTCTTCAACGGCTTCCACGACGCAGCGAACTCCATCGCGACGGTCGTCTCAACGCGCGTCCTGTCGCCGCGTCAAGCGGTGGCGTGGGCGGCGTTCTTCAATTTCGCGGCGTTCCTCATCTTCGGCACCGCCGTGGCCGCCACTATCGCGAAGGACGTCGTGCAACCGGCCATCTTCGACAATCAAGTGATCTTCGCGGGGCTGATCGGGGCGATCGCCTGGGACGTCATCACGTGGTACGCCGGTTTGCCGACTAGCTCGTCGCACGCGTTGGTAGGCGGCATGGCCGGCGCCGCGGTCGCTAAGGCCGGATGGGCTGCCCTCATCGGTTCCGGTCTGCAGAAGATCATCGTGTTCATCGTGCTGTCGCCCCTCATCGGTCTGCTGCTCGGATTCACGATCATGGTCTCGGTGTACTGGCTCTTCCATCGCAACAAGCGGGTCGATCGGTTGAACCACGGATTCCGTCGGATGCAGCTGGTCTCCGCGGCAGCGTTCAGCCTGGGTCACGGCGCCAACGACGCCCAGAAGACGATGGGCGTGATCCTGGCGCTTTTGATCGCGAACAAGCAGGTTGCGGCGGATTCGGGCGTTCCGCTGTGGGTGGTGCTTTCCGCACACACGGCGATCGGCCTGGGGACGCTCTTCGGCGGATGGCGCATCGTGCACACCATGGGTTCCAAGATCACGAAGCTCACGCCGTCGAGCGGGATGAGCGCGGAGCTCGCGGCCGCGGCGACCTTGTTCTTCACGGCCCATGCGGGCATCCCGGTATCAACGACGCACACCATCACCGGGGCCATCGTGGGCGTGGGAACGACCCAACGTCTGTCGGCGGTGCGCTGGGGCGTGGCCGGCCGCGTGGTGTGGGCCTGGGTTCTCACGATCCCCGGCGCATTCATCGTGTCCTATTTCGTATTCCTGCCGTTCAAGGCGCTTGGATGAGGTTCTCCCGACGCGCGCTCTTCTTCCTCGCGGTCGCCGTGATCTTCTTGCTCATGATCCCTCCGACCCCGTTGGAGTTCCGCTGGCTGAACCTGGCGATGGCCGGACTCGCGCTCCTGTGGGCCGTGCTCTTAGGGATCGAGGATCTTGCGACCAGGCGACGCACGCTTCGCCAAGGCGCGAGCGAGGTCGCGAACGACCGCACGTCTCGGACGGACGTTACCTAGTCCGCCTCAGACTAGTTGGAGGTTTAGGCGTACTTCAGGGCGATCGATTCGATGATGTTCGAGATGCTTTGACAGCGGTCGATCGCGTCCTCGACCTGATCGACTATGTCCTTCCACTTCAGGACCTCGATCGCAGGGTGGTCACCCGAGAAGAGCTCGGCGGTCGCTCGACGGTAGATGCGGTCCCCTTCGCGCTCCAGCCGGTTGATCTCACCCCAGTCCCGTTCCACCGAGGAGAGCGCGCGCAGGTGCCCGACTTCGCGAACGACCGCCTTCGTGATCTGGACGAGCACGCCTGTTTGTTGACCCAAGGCGGGCAGGGGTTCCTCGACGCGATGCAGGACGAGCAGATCCGAAACGCCCTCGATCGCGTCCAGGACATCGTCTAGCGTGGAAGCCAGCTTGTGGATGTCCTGGCGATCGAACGGCGTGACGAACGTCGTGTTCAGCGTGGCGATGATCTGATGAGTCAGGTCGTCGCCCTCATGCTCCAGGTCGCGGATCCGCTGATGCTGGGTCGCTGCCCCTGGAAGCGCTTCGACCAGGGAGGCCAGCTCACGAGCTCCCGCCGCCACGCCGGCGGCGGCCTGTTCGAGCAAGTCATAGAAGAGTCGTTCGCGAGGGATGACCTGGAAAACCATGCCGGCACGCTACCCACACATGGCCGATGGTGTCCAGCTCAGGTCGTCAATCGATGAACTTGTAGCCAAGCCCACGGACCGTCAGCAGGTGCACGGGATGGTGCGGATCCTCCTCGATCTTCTCGCGAAGGCGCTTCACGTGGACGTCGAGCGTCTTCGTGTCGCCGAAATAGTCCGCTCCCCAGACTTCCTCGATCAGGAAGTCTCGCGTGAGCAGCCTTCCCCGTCGCCGCAGGAATGTCTCCAGAAGCTCGAACTCCTTGGGAGGCAACGACACTGCCTCGCCACCGACGAGAACTTCATGACGGACGACGTCCATCTCGACCGGCCCGCCGCCGAGCACATCCTCGCCGGCGTCGCCGGTCTGCATCCGAGTACGTCGCAAGAGTGCCCGGACGCGCGACACCAGCTCCCGGACCGAGAACGGCTTCGTGACGTAGTCGTCGGCGCCGAGCTCCAGACCCGCGACTTTGTCGGCTTCGGAATCCTTCGCCGTGACCATGATGATGGGCACGTCGGATTCCGCGCGGATGGCACGGCAGACATCGAGTCCTGACACTTCGGGGAGCATCAGGTCCAGGATCACCAGGGCGGGCGGTTCGGCGCGGAACCGTTCGAGCGCTCGCCGTCCGTCCGGCGCGACGGTGACGACGTAGCCTTCGCGCTCCAGGTTGTAGCGGACCGAATCGGCGAGCGACTCCTCGTCTTCGACGATCAGGATTCGTTCCCCGCCCTCGGCCACGGTCTCAGGCGTCCACCGGATGCGACGCGTCGGTGAACTCGCGGAACTCACCGGTCAGAAGGAACCCGACCTGTTCACCGATGTCGACGGCATTGTCTCCGACGCGTTCGAGCGCGCGGGCAGCCATGTTCATGTGGAGCCCCCAGTCCAGGCTCCGTGGATCGTCGGCAAGCTTCAGCGCCTCCAAGTGGGTACTCCGATTCAACCGGTCGACCGGATCATCCATCGTGGGCAGCTTCAGACAGAGCGCAAGATCGCGTCGTCCGAACGACTCCATCGCCGTTCGGACCATGGTGACGACGATCGTTCCCATCTCTGCGACTTGCTGGCGCATCGGTTCGCTGCCGGGCTCGTCCTTCGTTGCCAGATACAGCTTGGCCACGTTCACCGCTTGGTCGCCGATCCGTTCGAGGTGCAGACAGCTGTGCAGGATCACCGACACCAGGCGAAGGTCGGCGGCCACTGGAGATTGCAGCGCCAGCAGCTGGAGGCTCCCCTGATCGATAGCCAAGTACAGGTCGTCGATCTGATCGTCTTCGTCGATCACGAGCTGCGCCTTCGCTTCGTCGCGCTCAACGAGGGCTTCAACCGCACGCTGGACTGCCGCTGCCGCGAGCTCGCCCATCGTCAACAGCTCGAGCTCGATCCTCTCGAGCGAATCGTGGAAGCTCTCGCGGGTCATCCGAACCGCCCCGTCACGTAGTCCTCCGTCCGTTTGTCTCCCGGGTTCGTGAAGATGGTCTCCGTTCGATCGAACTCGACCACCGTACCGGTGCGCTGACCTTCGTCGGAGACCTCGACGGTGAAGAAGGCCGTGCGATCGGACACGCGAGCCGCCTGCTGCATGTTGTGCGTGACGATCACGATCGTGTACTCGGAAACGAGCTCCTGCATCAGATCCTCGATCTTGGCCGTCGCGATGGGGTCGAGCGAGGAGCACGGCTCATCCATCAGGATGACGTCCGGCTTCGTGGCGATGGCCCTCGCGATGCACAAGCGCTGCTGCTGGCCGCCCGACAGCGCGAGGCCCGACTCCTTCAGCTTGTCCTTCACCTCGTCCCACAGGGCCGCTCGGTGCAATGACTCCTCCACCAGCTCGTCCATGTTCCCTTTGTACCCCGCGATCTTCGGACCGAACGCGACGTTGTCGAAGATCGACTTCGGGAATGGGTTCGGCTTCTGGAACACCATGCCGATGCGCCGGCGGACCTCGACTGGATCGACGTCCGCACCGTAGAGATCGACGCCGTGATACAGGAGCGTCCCTTCGATCCGGGCGCTCTCGATGAGGTCGTTCATCCGGTTCATGCATCGCAGGAACGTCGTCTTGCCACAGCCGGAGGGGCCGATCAACGCCGTGATCTCGTGCTCCAGGATGGGGATGGTGACGTTCCGCACGGCGCGGAAGCTCCCGTAGTAGACGGAGAGATCGCGGATATCGAAGATCACCTTGCGCTCGCGCTCCAGGTCGGCCGGTTCTCGTGACGCCTTCACGGTGATACGCGCACCCTCCTCGGTCCCGACGGCGATCGGCATGGGGTCGATCTTCGTCACGCCCTTCGTATCCATGGTGTCACCACTTTCGTTCATACCGGTTCCTCAAGAGGATCGCAGCCAGGTTCACGACGAAGATCATGCCGATGAGCACGAGGATCGCCGCGGCTGCGAGATCTTGGAACTCGGGCTGGGGCTTCTTCACGTACGCGAAGATCAACGTGGGGAGCGAGGTAAAGCGTTGCTGGAGCGAGGCGAGGATCCCGCCCGGCGTTGCCAGGAACCCGGTCACGGCTCCCACCATGATGAGCGGGGCCGTTTCACCCAAGGCTCGCGCCATGGAGAGGACGGAGCCCGTCAGGATGCCGGGTGCTGCGTCGGGCAAGACGTGGCTGCGGATGACCTCCCAATGCGTCGCCCCGACGCCGAACCCACCCTCGCGGATGCTTTGGGGCACGGAGCGGAGCGCTTCCTGCGTAGTGATGATGATGATCGGGAGCACCATCAACGAGATGGTGAGTCCGCCGGCCAGGAGGCTCTGGCCGTTGACCGTGCCGGGCCCAGTGATGGGTTTGAGCAGCTTCACGAAGACGGCGAACCCCAAGATCCCGTACACGATGGCGGGAACACCGGCCAGGTTACGGATGTTCGTGTTGATGAATCGAGCAAGCCGCGTGTCGCGAGCATACTCCTCCATGTAGATCGCAGCCCCGATGCCGAGGGGCAGGGCGAGGACCACGACGAACACCATCAGGTAGAGCGAGCCGATCAGACCCTGCTTGATCCCGGCGTTCTGCGGGAGCGACGAGTACCCGTGGCCGAGGATCTGGCCACCGCGATCCCGGAGGAGCGGCACGGCCGTGCGCGCCACGTCAATCAGCAGCACGACGAGAACGGCGAGCGCGATGACGAGCGTCAGGAACAACAGAAGGCTGAAGGCGGTCTCACGCGGGTTGCGTCGACGCCCCGAGAGCGACCGCGCCACTTCGTTGCGTGCGGCTTCGGCGATGCGAGGCGCGACGGACATCAGAACTGCCTCCTCACCTTGCGGACGAAGCGTTCCGACAGCACGTTGAGGCCAAGCGTCATCAGGAACAGCAGCAGGCCGACGAAGAACAGGCTCGGATACGCCGGGCCGGCGCCGCGGACCTGGTCGGATCCGGTCGCGAGCGCGGTGATCGCCGCAGTCATCGTCTGGCCTCCCTTGAGCGGGTTGAGGTTGAACAGAGATCCCCCGGTCCCTCCGGCCACGATCGCGACGATCATCGTCTCGCCGATCGCCCTCGATATGCCGAGGATGATCGATGCGGTCATGCCCGAGACTGCAGCCGGGACGACCACGTGGATGCTCGTCGCGCGTCGCCTCGCGCCGAGGCCAAAGGCCGCCTCACGCAGGGCGTCCGGCACGGCATGCATCGCGTCCTCGGCAACCGACGCGACGAGGGGCATCACGAGCAGTCCCACGCCGATGCCCGCGGCCATGAGGTTGAAGAGTGGCACTTGGGAACCGAAGAATCGCTGCACGATGTCTGGACTGATGATCTCCAGGGCGAAGAACCCCATCACGACGCTTGGAACGCTCGCAAGCGTCTCGAGGATGGGCTTCAAGTAGCGCCGGGCGCGGGGCCTCGCGTATTCGGAGAGGTACAAGGCTGCTCCCAGACCCAGGGGCGCCGCGACGATCATGGCGATCGTCGCGACCATCAACGTGCCGGCGATGATCGTCTTCACATCGAAGAGGTTGTTGCGCGGGAACCATCCGTCCGACCACAAGGTGGATAGGTGAACCTTCCTGAGGAAGTCGAGCGTCCCGCCAGCCAAGCTCAAGATGATGCCGACACTGATCACGACGGAGAGGAAGGCAGCCGAGAAGAACGCGCCGCGCATCACGCGCTCGCGACGGAGGCGTCCGGGATTCCCGCGAAGGACCTCCGCGGTCACGCGGCGCTCGATCACTGCTTGGGACATTCCTCGCCACCCTCCGCGTCCCGTCGAGCCGCTTGGCACGGCTCCATCGGATGCGGCCGACGTGATGGAACCGGGGCGATGTGCCCGGTTCCATCTACCACGGCCGGTCGTCTGCGCCTAGGCCGACGGGGAAGCAGACTCGGTCTGCTGCCACGTGATCCGCGAAGCCTGGAGTTCGCCCGACGGAAGCGCGATGTAGTTGACGTCGGTCACAGCCTTGATACCAGCGTCGCTCAGGTAGAAGTCGACGAATGCCTTGAGGGCCGGGCTCGAGGCCATCTTGTCGGTGTTGACGTAGATGTACAGGGTGCGCGCGAGCGGATAGGTCCCGGCGTTCACAGTGGCCGCCCCCGGCGCCACGCATCCGCCCCCGTTGTCGATCGTGAACTCCTTGATGTTGGCGCCGGCACCTTGCGCGTAGGACAAGCCGACGAATCCGAGAGCGCCCGGCGTGCCTTCCGCGTTGTTGATGGTCACGTTGTCGTCGGCGGTGGATTGGTAGTCGAGTCGGAGTTGGTCGTCGGGCTGGTTCCGCGAGTCGGCGATGCTCTTGATGGCGAGGTCGATGAATGAACCGAAGGTCCCCGACTCCGTTCCGGGCGCCACGATCGTGAGGGGCAGATCGGGGAAGTCCCCCTTGCCGCCGAGCTTCTTGTCCAGCGCGTTCGCGTCGGACCAATTCGAGAACCCTTTCGCCTCGGAGCTGAACAGCGAGTAAAGATCCGCGAGCGAGAGGCAATCGACTGGGTTCGAGGGATTCCCGACAACGGTGAGCGCGTCGCGTCCGATCGCCAGCTCTACGTAGTTGACGCTGCCGGCCGAGCAGGCCTTCTTCTCGTCGTCGGAGATCTGCCGCGACGCGTCGTTGATGTCGGTCTGCCCCTGGCAGAACTGGACGAATCCGTCGGTCGTACCGGGCCCGTCCACGGCCATGTTGACACCGGTGTTCCCGGACTGGAAGTTCTCTGCGACGAGCGAAGTGATCGGTTCGACCGTGGAAGAGCCCGAGATGTTGAGCGAACCCGTCAGGTCACCGCCGCCGGTGGCGCCACTCGAGCCGCTGTTGTCGTTGCTGCTCCCACAGGCCGCGGCGATCATCGACAAGGTCAGAACCCCCGCGACGATGCTCGTCAGTTTCCGCGCTTCACGCATGCTGCGTCCTCCTCTTCGAGCGTAATCCGGATCGATCACGGCCGATGCTATGGAGACTGGATGGACAGCCGATTGCTCCCAGATGAACGCGAGGTGAACGCGCCCCACCGCTGACGGCGACGAGATGAACACCGGGAGCGACCGCCTAGACTTGGCTCGTGAACGTTGGGGTGGCTGCCGGCGTAGCGGGGATCGTGGCCGCAGCCGCGGGTGCCTGGGCGGGACGACGCTCCTTGCGCGGACAGCTTCGTCGTCTCCGGGAGGAGAACCGGCGGTCGGCCGGAGCGCTCGAGGATCGCGTCCGAGCGTCGCAACAGGAGCGTCAGGTGCAAGACCAGATCCTCGGTTCGATGCAGGACGGCGTGCTGCTGTTCGACGGAGGCTGGCGGACGGTGTTCGCGAACGACGCGCTCGGTCATCACCTCGGATCGCGTCCGGAAGCGCTCGCCCAGGTCTTCCCGCCGAGCCTCCGCGAGACGATCCGTCGGGTGGCGGAGACAGGGCGGATCGAGATCGCCGAGATCGAGACGGGCACGCCCACCCGCTGGCTCCGTATCACCGCGACGCCCGCGGGAACGGACGGCTCGATCCTGGTCGTGGTCGCCGACGTCACCGAGGCCCGGCGTCTGGACGCAGTTCGGCGCGACTTCGTGGCGAACGCATCCCATGAGCTGAAGACGCCCGCGGCGTCCATCCAGGCGGCGGCCGAGACGCTCTTGCACGTCTGGAAGGAAGATCCCGCGGCCGTCCCGCGCTTCGCGGGACAGCTCGAACGCGAGGCGATGCGTCTCTCGCGGATCGTGGCCGACTTGTTGGATCTCTCCCGGCTGGAATCGGGGAGCGAGCTCGCCGATCGGATCCACCTGGACGCGATCGTTCGCGAGGAGGGCCAACGGTTCGAAGAGACCGCGCGTGAGGCGCGGCTGACGATCGGCGTCGAGGCGGCCGGCGTTCCCGCGATCCTGGGCTCTGGACGGGATCTTTCGCTCTTGGTTCGCAACCTGCTCGACAACGCGATCCGCTACACGAAAGAGGAGGGAACGGTCCTCGCAACGGTGACTGCGGGCGAAGGGTCTGTCGTATTGCGCGTGGAAGACACGGGTATCGGCATCCCCTCGAAGGATCTTCCTCGGGTGTTCGAGCGCTTCTACCGGGTCGATCGGGCACGCTCACGCGACACGGGGGGGACGGGACTGGGACTCGCGATCGTCCGCCATGTGGCCGAGAACCACGGAGGCACCGTGACGGTACAGAGCGAGCTGGGACGGGGGTCGGCGTTCGAGGTCCGATTGCCGGCCTCGGTCGATCTCACGGAACCCTCGCCGTCGTAGCAACGCGGCCCGCGTATGCTGCCGGGCGCCGATGACCACCCTCTTCTTGATCCGACACGGCCTCACCGCCGTCACCGGAAAAACGCTCTATGGCCGGACCCCCGGTGTTCGCCTCGACGACCGAGGCCAGGCGCAGGCGGAGGCACTCGCCGATCGGCTCGCGCCCGTCCGACTGACGGCCGTGTATTCGAGTCCGCTCGATCGTTGCGTGGAGACGATGGCCCCTCTTGCGGCGCGGCAGCGGTTGGAAGTCGTCACGCGCGAGGGCCTGATCGAGATGGACGTCGGCGCTTGGACCGGCCGTTCGCTCGCACAGGTCCGTCGCACCCGCCTGTGGAAGGACGTCATCCATCGCCCGTCGCAGTTCCGGTTTCCCGACGGCGAGTCGTTCGTCGACGCGCAGTCACGCGCGCTGGCCGAGATCCAAACCATCGCCGCTCGCCACCCCCGAGGGCGTATCGCTGTGGGCTCGCACGGCGACATCATCCGGATGCTGGTCGCGCACTACTCCGGCGCGCACCTGGACCTGTTCCAGCGCACGACGGCGGATCCAGCGTCGGTGTCGATCGTGCATCTCGGCGACGGAGAACCGCACGTCGTCGTGGTGAACGACACCGGCAACCTGGAGCGGTTCGCTCCCCCGCCGCGGGCGAAACGGAACCTGCGAGGATAGGTCGCATGGATCTGGGCCCCGCCGACCGGATCACCGCCGACGCCGTCGGGGAACCCGGCAGCCGAACGTTCTACCTCCAGGCGCGCAACACCACGGAGGTCGTCACGTTGATCGTGGAGAAGGAGCAGGTGCGGCTTCTCGCGGCGTCCGTGCTCGACCTCCTTGCGACGATCGGCCTGGAGACCGGTAGCGGTCCCGACGAAGACGCCATGGAGCTCGAACAGCCCTTCGAGCCTCGCTGGCGTGCCGGTCGCCTGTCGATCGGCTACGAAGAGGACTCGGACCTGTTCCACCTCGAGATCGAGGAGTTCCAGCCCGAGCTCGAGGAGGACGACCCATCGCTCCTGCTCCAAGGAGACCCGGAGCTGCTTCGGCTGTGGGCCACCCGCGAGCAGATGTTCGCACTATCGCGCCATGCGGTCTCGGTGGTCGACCGGGGACGTCCCACTTGCCAGTTCTGTGGAAATCCCCTGGATCCGGAGGGACATTCGTGCCCCGCGATGAACGGCCACTCGAAGCGGACGACCTGAGCGACCCTGGGATCCCCGCGGCGCTCGTTGCCGGCGAGCTCGAGCTTCTCGGGCTATTGCCGAACTCCTCCAACTACACGTTCCTGGCGAGGGCGACGGCCGGCGACGAGCAGGTTCTGGCGGTGTACAAGCCTCGTCGTGGCGAGATGCCGCTTTGGGACTTTCCCGAAGGCACGCTCTGCCAGCGCGAGGTGGCTGCCTACGTGGTCGCACGCAGGCTCGGCTGGCCGAACGTCCCTCCAACGGTGCTTCGCGACGGACCCGAAGGGATCGGCTCCGTGCAGCTCTTCGTCGAGTTCGACACCTCCCAGCACTACTTCACACTCGAGGGCTCGCGTGAGGACGAATTCCGGCGCATCGCGCTATTCGACCTGGTGGTGAACAACGCCGACCGCAAGGGTGGGCATTGCCTCCTGTCGCCGGATGGAACGATCTGGGTGGTCGATCACGGGGTCTGCTTCAGCGACGAACCCAAGCTGCGCACCGTGATATGGGAGCACGCGGGCGAGCCGATCTCACAAGAGTTGCTGGCCGGCCTCCACCGCTTCCGTGACGGCCTCGCGACCGGCGCAGTTCGGTCGGAGCTGTCGGACTTGCTCTCCGTCGACGAGCTGACGGCGCTGGCCGCGCGGATCGACGAGCTGTTGTCGGTCGGCGTGTTCCCCGAGCCCGGCCCGGGACGACCCTACCCATGGCCACCGGTATGACGGACCGATTCAACGCGACCTCCGTCTCGACGCCGCTCGGGACACTGACCGCGGTCGTCTCACCGGATGGAGTGGTGGCAACGTTCTTCGACGACGACGACGACGACGTCGTCGTCGGCGGGAGCGGCGGCGGGAGCCGCGACCTGGAGCTGGAACGGCTCGAAGCGCGGCTGGGCACTGCGATCCTGCGGACCGGTCGCGGTCTGTCGGCGGTCCGCCGTGAGATCGACGCGTATTTCCGAGGCTCGAAGAGGGCGTTCGCCACACCGGTCGATCTCTGCCTCGCAGGCGTGGGGTTCGGGCGGCGCGTGCTGGAGGCGGCCCGGCGCATACCGTACGGGGAGCTCGCGACCTACGGCGACATGGCCGCCGCGGCCGGTAGCCTCCGCGGCGGCCGAGCCGCCGGGAACGCCCTGAACCGCTGTCCGATCGAGCTGTTCGTTCCCTGCCATCGCGTGGTCCACGTCGGGGGAACGATCGGTGGCTACGGCCGGTACGAGAACCGGAAACGATGGTTGTTGCGTCACGAGGGCGCCATCTGACCGGACGTTCCGCGCGGGACGCGAGAAGATGTTTGCCATGCCCTTCCGCCGAACCCTCGTCGCCGCTGTCGCCTGTGTGCTCCTCGCGACCGCATGCTCCGGATCCGACAACCCGAACGTGCCCACACCATCGGCCACGACCGGCCCCGCCACCACGTTGGCCGCCTCCGTCGGAAGCACGGACCTGTACGTGCACGCGCCCCAACGGTTCCAACTGGGCATCTATTCGAACGACGCTCAAGGGGTCAAGCTCCTCACCTTCGGCCAGGTCTCGTTCCGGTTCTCGTTCCTGGGTGACGGATCGAGCTCCCCGACCCAGGGTCCCGAGATGGCGGGCACCTACGTCGGAGCGTTCGGCACCGCGAAGGGCTCAGCGATGGCGCTTTCGGATCCGAACGACGCGAGGGGCGTGTATCAGGCAGTCGTCTCGTTCGATCAAGCAGGGATCTGGCAGGTCGACGTGACGGCGGACGTTCCCGGGCTGGGCTCACAGACGTTGTCGGCACACTTTCCTGTGGCCGACAAGCCCGCGCTGCCGGCTCCGGGTGACCAAGCCCTCCCGACGGAGAACCTCACCATGGACTCGAAGGGGGCGCCGCCGGCCGCCATCGACTCGCGGGCGCTCGATGGCGCCCCCGTTCCCGATCCGGACCTCCACCAGATGACGATCGCGGCCGCTCTCGCCGCTCATCGGCCGATCGTGGTCATCTTCGCCACTCCCACATTCTGTCAGAGTCGTTTCTGCGGCCCGGAGGTGGATGGTGTCGAAGCACTGGCCCAGCGCTATCGCGACCGCGCCGTTTTCATCCATATCGAGATCTGGCGCGACTTCAAGAACAGCGTCATCAACAAGGCCGCGGCCGACTGGCTCTACCGCAACGGCGACCTCACCGAACCCTGGGTGTATCTGATCGGTCCCGACGGCGTGATCAAGGATCGCTGGGGTCCGCTCTTCGACCCGAACGAGGTCGCGAAGGAGCTCGCGCAACTCCCCCGCACGAAAACCTGAATCGCTCGCAAACGCTGACTACCATCAGATGTGCCGATGAGCCCGGATACGCGCGCGGACGACGAGCGTCACGAACACCGCCACGAGCACTTCGGAACGGCCGATGCGGCGCTGCTCGCGACGGCGCAAGGCGTTCGCGCCACGTGGATCTCGCTGGTGCTGTCCGCCATCACGTCGATCGCGCAACTGGTGGTCGTGATCCTTACCGGCTCGGTCGCGCTACTCGCCGACACCATCCACAACTTCACGGATGCGCTCACCGCGATCCCGTTGTTGATCGCGTTCCGACTGGGCCGCAGACCGCCGAACCGCCGCTACACCTACGGCTACCATCGCGCCGAAGACTTGGCCGGTCTCGCGATCGTGCTGATGATCGCGGCGTCGGCCGTCTTCGCCGCGATCGAAGCGATCGACCGACTCCGCCATCCGGCGCCGCTCGACGGCGTCAGTATCGTCCTTGCCGCCGGCGTGATCGGGTTCCTCGGCAACGAGACGGTCGCCCGGTATCGCACGAGGGTCGGTCGAAAGATCGGTTCGGCCGCACTCGTCGCCGACGGCATGCATGCGCGGACCGACGGCTTGACCTCACTCGGCGTGGTGGCAGGCGCCATCGGCGTGCTGGCCGGGTTCCCCCGCGCCGACGCCATCGTCGGTCTGCTCATCACGCTCGTGATCGGCTACACGCTGGTCGAGGCCTCGCGGACGGTGCTGCGCCGAGTTCTCGACGGCATCGACGAGCCCACGATCCGGTTGATCGAGACGGCGGCGGCAGCCGTCACCGGTGTGGAGCACGTCACCGACGCGCGAGCCCGATGGGTCGGGCACCAGCTCCGTGCAGAGCTGTCGATCGACGTTCCTCCCCGGATCTCTGTGGAAGCCGGGCACGACATCGCCGAACACGTCCGCGAGGCATTGCTCCGCGACGTTCCCCGGCTGGGCGAAGCCGTCGTGCACGTGGATCCCCACGAGCACGATCCTCACGACCGCGCCTGAAGATCCCAGCGGGCGCATCCGCCGGCGCGTCGGAACACCCCTTGGCCCGTACCATGACCCGACATGGACGAGATGACGACGCTCCCGCCACCGCCCCCGACGACCGAGCGTTGCTACCGCCATCCCGATGTCGAGACCGGTGTGCACTGCACGCGGTGCGGCCGGCCCATCTGCCCGGATTGCATGATCCCCGCTCCGGTGGGCCATCAATGCCCGGAATGCGTGAACGAGGCGCGGAAGGAATTCCGCGCGGGTCCGGGGAGGCGGATCGCCGTCGCGAACGTCCGTCGGAGAGCGTCGGTGACGACATTGCTCCTCGGCATGATCGGCGCGATGTATCTCGTCGAGATCTCGTCTGGCGGCGCCGGTTCGCTCATGACCGGACCATCGGGGGAGAAGCTGATCAACCTCGGAGCCTCGGTCGGGCTCGCGCAGACCGCCAACGGGCTGATCGGCATCGGCGCTGGACAGTATTGGCGACTCGTCTCCTCGATGTTCCTGCACGCCGGCCTCCTGCACATCGCGTTCAACTCCTATGCGCTGTGGATCTTCGGCACCGTCGTCGAACAGGAGCTCGGTCGCTTCCGATTCGTGTTGATCTACTTCGCGACCGGCATCGTTGCGAGCGCGGCCTCGTACGCGTTCGGTCCGAACGCGGTCGGCGTCGGTGCGTCCGGCGCGATCTTCGGGATCTTCGGGGCGTTCGTGGCTTACAACTATCGGCGGCGACACCTGGCCATCGCAGCCGCGAGACTGCGAAGCGCAGTCACGCTGGTGGTCATCAACATGGCCCTGGCGTTCTCGATCCCCGGGATCGATTGGCGGGCGCACGTGGGCGGGTTTGTGGCAGGCCTGTTCGCGGGCTTCGCTGCCGAAGGGGTCGGCAGTCCTTCGGCCAGACGGTTTATCCTCGTGCTGGGGTTCGCCGGCTTGCTCGTGGTCGCCGTCGCGCTCGTGTCGTGGCACACGGCGCAGCTCCATTCGCAGTTCGGGCCCTTCTGATCTTCGGGTGAGCCTCGGCGCGCTACCTAGCGCGCGTTCCGCGCTCCTCACCCAGGCCGGAACGCGGGCAGTCCGTCCGAGGGCTCGGAGATGACCGCTGCATCGGAGCCGAGCAGCTCGGCGAGCGTGCGCGACGCACGGTTGTAGGCGTCGCGGTCCCACGACTCAACGACGTCGGCCACGCGGCCCTCGCCGTCGACGACCACCATCGTGGGCACGTTCTCGATGCCGTAGGCGTTCGACGCCTCGTACGGCGCAACGTCCGAGAGCGACGGGAACGTCATGCCGTAGGTGTCAGCGAAGCGTTCCAGCTTGCCGGCCGGGTCCTGTCCGACCCCGATCATCCGGCCCGGATACGCACGCTCGAACCCATCGAGCACCGGCGCCGCCATCTGGCACGTCGGGCACGAGACCTTGTAGAAGACCAACGCGTGCGGGTCGCCGGCGGTCACGCCGGCGACCGAGGGCGCCGCCTCACCGACAGCGATCACCATGGCTGGCAGCCTACGCCGTCGCTGCGTCGGCCACGCCGTAGATCCCGCCGTCGCGCGTGCCGACATAGATCCAACCGTGCCACACCGCGGGAGTCGACTCGACGATCCCCCCGAGCACCAGTCGCCACAACAGCTTCGGCATGATCCGTGGCTTCGAGATGTCGAAGCAATTGAGCGCACCGGAGCCGTCTCCGACGATCAGCTTGTCGTCGATCGGAACGGGGGACGACCAGGTTGGCGCGGGGAGTTCGCGCGTCCACAGGATCTTGCCGGTCTTCGCGTCGATCGCCGCGAGACCCCCTTCCGCCCAGGTCGTGTACAGGATGCCGTGGTACCAGGCAGGCGTGTCCAAGAGGCCCTGCTCCGGTGACAGGCCACCCAACTGCACCGACCACACCAGCGGGTCGTCGGGCTTGCGCGGATCGAGCTTCATCAGGTCTCCGATCTGCTCGTCGCGCGTGATCGGACGCGAGGCCACGTTCTCGGTCCGATGTCTTGCCGCATACAGGTATCCCTGCGGATCGATCACGATCGAGCTGTCCGTTTCGTCTCCGTTCCAGAAGCGGAAGACACGTTGGTAGTGCGTTCCCCCGTTCAGCACATCGGAGATGTCCCAGCCTTGCACCAACCCGCCGGAGTTCGCGAAGTACACGACGCCGTTGCGGAACGCGACCGAGTTCTCGATCGAGACGTCTTGATCACCCAAAGCGGTGAGCTCTTGCTGATCCCAGCCGGGCACGCGCATCACGATCTGGGGGTTCACCTGGACCAGACCGGCGGCGTCGTAGGTTCGATGCAAACGGATCACGTAGAACCAGCAATTCTCCCCGCCCTCGAGCAGGTAGTCGCCGATCTGCAGCGGGGCGCCGTCCCAGTCGTCGTTCCACATACCCCCCGGCTGCGTCCGCGAATCGAACGACCAGAGCACTGTCGGCTTCGAGCGGTCCATCGCGACGACGCGTAGGAGGTTGTCGCGCGAGCCCGCGTAATACAGCGGGTATCCGCCGGCATCGCTCGTCGCCGAGCCCTTCGCCAGATCACCGGTCACTAAGTCGGGCCGCATCGGAACTCCCGTCCGGCCGTTCAGGAAGTGATAGTGGGAGTCGTACGCGCCCTCGCGCACTTCGATCCTGCCGTTTGGATGCTGGATCACATTGGGCTGCCCGGTCCACCCGGTGCCGCACCAGACGCGGGTGCCGAAGTTGTCGGTCGAGCTCGAGCACAGACCACCCGACGTGGGGTACCGCCACCGGATCACGGGATGCGAGGGCACGGGACCCTCGCCGTAGTAGTCGCGCGAGGCGTTGCCGCGGAACGTCGTCAGTCCGGGGAACGACGTGTTGATCGGACCGGGGGTCGGTGTGACGGTGGGGGTCGGGGACGCGGGTGAGACCGACGGTCCCGGCGACGTCGGAGGGCTCACCGACACCGTCGGCACGATGGAACCGGCAGCCTGTTCTCCGGAGCGGGATCGAACGAATTGCCAGATCGTGACGCCGCCAACGGCGAGAGCCAACACGAGCAACAGGATCGGGAAGGGCACCCGGGAACGAGCGGCGTGGCGGGCGGAGCGCCTGAACACCGACCCATCCTATGGGCCGAGGGAGCACAGACGAGTTACGCCTTCCTAGGCGGGCTCCACCGCAGCGCGATACGAGCCCAACACCCGCACCATCGACGTGTGGGTGGCCACCTCGTCGAGCGCCTCCACCAGCCGGGAGTCGTCGCGTGCCGCCATCACGTCCACGTACATCACGTATTCGAACGGCTTGCCGCGTCGCGGCCGAGACTCGAGCTTGTGCATGTTGATGCCACGCTCCGCGAATGGCCGGAGGGCACCCAGGAGCGAGCCGGGCTCGTCAAGAACAGCCATGACGAGCGAGGTCTTGTCGTTCGGCCCCAGCTTCGGATCGTCCGTTCCGATCACGGCGAACTTCGTGAAGTTCTCCTTCTCGGTCTGGATCCGCTCGGCCAGCACCGCCAGCCCGGACCGGGCACCGGCTTCGACGCTCGCGATGGCCGCATCCTCGCCGCTGTCTGATTCCGCGACCATGCGCGCGGCCCCCGCCGTATCGTGCGCCGGAACGGGTTCGATCCGAAGCGACGACAAGAACTCTTCGCACTGGGCGAGCGCCTGCCAGTGGGAATGCGCACGACGGATCCCCTCCAGACGCGTCCCGGGCTTGCCCAGGAGGGCATGGTCCACGCGCACCACCGCCTCTCCCACGATCTGCAGCAGGTTCGTGAGCAGAAGGAGGTCGTACGTCTCGTTCACCGAGCCCGCTTGGGAGTTCTCGAGCGGCACGACCCCGAACGACGCTTCGCCACTCGTAACCCGAGAGAACACGAGCCGGACGGTGTCGCAAGGAAGCGGCTCGGCATCGGGGAAGAGTGAGCCCACGGCACGTTCGCTATAGGCACCGGGCTCACCCTGATAGGCAACCTTCATGGAGGCAGAGGGTAGCAGCGGGCCAGCGGGCGACCGTTCACCGGTTCCCGAGGTCACGCCTGTTACCGTGGAACGCGTCCGCCGACCCGATGCGGTCCGCGCGGAACCACTTCACATGCAGACGTCAGACGATCCC
>JAYUAK010000367.1:0-3427 GCA_043741335.1 Actinomycetota bacterium | reverse complement strand
GCGATGTTCGTTACGATCGTCACTCCCCCGTGCTTGATATCGAGCCGGCCGGCATGCTCCCCCTTCGATTCGACGACGAGGTTCTTCAGGAACCCCGACGGCGGCTTCTGGTCAAGCGCCCGCCGCGTCAGATGCCGGAGGAACTGGGGATAGCTCGCGGCCGCCGTCGCCACGACGGCTTGGAGCGCAGGCTCGACGTCGAGCGGGCCATCCACGCGCCGGAAGTCGAACGCGATGGAAGACAGGATGCTCCCGTCCATGCCTGGATCGGACATCCACGACCGGAAGGCCTCGGCCCAAGAGGCGAACGAACGCCGAAGCCCGGGGTGGATCGCCATCGCGTCGCCTTTGCAACGAGGGATCCCCGCAGCCTCGAGTCCGGCGGTCACCCGCTCGGCCAGACCCGCGAAGTACCCATCGAGCTCTTCTTTCGTTCGATCACCGGGATCGTAAGCGAGCGCGTGATCCTGATCGGTGCGCAGAGCCTGTTCCAGTCGTGCCTCACTCCCCAGCGCCAGCCACGCCCAAGGCACCGGCGGCTCGCCCAGATCAACGATCGCGAACGAGAGCAGTCGTCGCGTGAGCGCGTCGACCGACGACCCGACCACGCGACCGATCTTCGTCGCGTCCGCTCCCGACGCGACCAGCGCGCATACCCCTGCCGGCAACTCGCGCAGGGCGGCGACAGCAGCCGTCTCGTCGTCGGCGTGCTCGATCGCGTCCAGCAAGGACCGCCCGTCGGTATCGAGAGCCTGGGACATACTGCGACGGAGACTCGCCTGCACGAACGCGATGCCCCCGCCCCTTCCCAAGACGTTGGTGGCCGCACCTCGGTCGAGCAGCAGGCACACGACGTCCTCACTCGCACGGACCGTGGCCGTCGGTGGCGAACCCGCCAAGAGGGAAAGCTCGCCAAATACCTCACCAGGTCCGGGCAAGTCGAGAAGTCGACCGTCCACGCGGATCTCGACATGGCCCGACTCGATCACGTACAGCGCTCCTGCCGGCTCGCCGCCCTGATGGAGGATCGTGGATCCCGCGGGGAATCGCTCGGTGCCCGCCGCGGCAGCGATCGCGACCAGCTGCGCCTCATCCATTCCCTCGACGGGAAGCGCGCCTCGAAGACATTCGAGGACCGCGCCAGCGTCGTTGTTCGTCACGTCGATTCTCCCGACTCCCATTGCCATCACTCTCCGCGTCGCGGCATCCGCGGAGTGTGACTCAGCTCAGCGTGGTGCGCCAGGCGTCAATGAGCGCGCGTTCGCGTTCTGCGGCGATGCCGGACTTGAGCGGCCCGCGGTCTCGATCCCACGCGATCGTGTCGGCGATCGTCTCCTCGAGCGGCCGATGTGTCAGGCCGGCGGCGATGGCTTTGCGTGCGTCGTATTGGTGGAGCCCCTCGTAGGGGTAGTCCCGCAGCGGGAACGCCTCGTCGAGGTCGTATCCCAACTGCGACTCGAGGAAGCGGCGGTCCGCCCATATGAACGACGTTCCGGCTCCGGCCACCTCGCGCACGAGTGGGAGGAACACGGCCCAGGTGAGAGGTTCGGGCGGACCGACCACGCCGAAGACGTCCGCCGTCCCGGCCTCCAGGTGATCGAGCGTGAACGCCCCCAGGTCGCGGACGTCCAGGACCTGGAGCGCGCCGTCGTCAGGCCCGGGCGCGAGCATCTCGTCGCCCGTTCCCGCGCGCCGCACCCAGTACGTGAACCGATCGGTGGGGTCGTGCGGACCCACGATGTATCCGGGACGGACGATCAGGCATCGACTGGGAAGGGCCGCCCGCACCTCCAGCTCGCACGCGACCTTGAGCGGGCCGTAGGTCTCGTTCGTGATCTCCTCGGTGTCGGGGAACGGAGGCTGGTGCGTCGGCGTGTCCTCGTTCCAGCCGGGGGGAGCATCGTCGGGCAGGACCGAGAGCGAGGAGATGTACCCGTAGATCCCGACGGCGTCGGCGAGCAGCTGAGCCGAATCGCGCACGACGCGCGGCACATAGCCACAGGTGTCGAGCGCCGCGTCCCACTCCCGGCCGCGGAGCACGTCGAGCTCGCCGTCGCGATCTCCGTGGAGATGCTCCACATCCGGGAAGTCTTCCGGCTCCTCCGCGCCTCGGTGGAACACCGTCACGTCGTGCCCACGCGCCACCGCGTCTTCGACCACCGCGCGGCCGACAAAGTGAGTCCCTCCGATCACGAGCACCTTCACCGGCTCGACCCTTTGCGTCTGGCGATAGCGCCGGCGACGACGTCGCCGGCCTTCATCACGAGTAACGCCGACAGCACGTGTTCGATCGACTCGATCGGGTTCCCGTCGAACAGGACGAGGTCGGCCTCTTTGCCAACCTCGACGGTGCCGACGAGCGGCAGCCGCAGCAGCTCCGCGCCGTTGGCGGTGGCGGCCTGCATCACCTTCAGCGGCGTCATCCCCCACTCGACCATCGACACGAGCTCGCGGGGCGCGCTCCCGTGCGGGTTGAACGGCGTACCTGCGTCGGTCCCGCAGACGTGGCGGACACCTGCACGAACGGCCCTCGTGAACCCCTCGCGCGACTCCCCCTCGAGCGCCTTCGCTTTCTTCACGGCGTACTCGGGGACCACGTCCGCGTGATCGATGATCCCACGGAGCGCACAGAGCGTCGGCGATCGGAACGTGCCGCGCTCTTTCATCTCTCGGGCGATCTCCGGCGTGACCTGGTTGCAGTGCTCGACCGAGTCGACCCCGGCGAGGACGGCATTGAGGATGCCCTGCGCACCGATCGCGTGTGCGGCGACGCCGCGTCCCCACTTGTGCGCTTCATCGACCGCCGCGGCCAGCTCTTCGGGAGTGAACGCGGTGAACGTGGCGTCGATCCCCGGTGTGAGGACGCCACCGGTTGCGATCACTTTGATCGCGCGCGCACCGCCTTTGATTTCCTCGCGCACCGCGCGCCGAACGTCGTCTGGCGAGTCGACCTCGCGGGCCACGCCGATCTTGTGCCCATGGCCGCCGGTGATCGTCAACGCGCGGCCGGCCGCCAGCACCCGCGGACCGGCGGTGAGGCCTTCATCGATCGCGACGCCAACATCGCAGACGACGCTGTCCAGGCCGCCGAGATCCCTGACCGTCGTCACGCCAGCCCACAGGTGTCGCTCCGCGTTGCGCACGGCCTTGATCGCCGCGCGGGCCGGCGTGAGACCCTTCGATTCGCCTTCGAAATCCGCCTGCCCGTCGAAGATCAGATGGACGTGGCAGTCGATCAGGCCGGGCGTCAACGTCCGGCCTGATCCCTCGACCTCGGTCGCCGCGCGCGCCGCGCGCGGCGACCGAACGTGCGGACCGACCCACTCGATCGTCCCCTTGGACACGAGCACGCCGTGTTTCGACTTCACGGTCCGGCCGTCGAACAGCGTGACGTTCGAGACGTAGCGCGACATCACTGGACCCATTG
>JAYUAK010000366.1:0-3443 GCA_043741335.1 Actinomycetota bacterium | reverse complement strand
AGATCGCGAAGGTCGAAGACGCCCGGAAGCTCCGAACCGCGCGCGTCGATCTTCCGGTTCCGCCCTCCCGTCGCAACGAGGAGTGCGTCGAACGCGATCTTCTCCCCGCCGGCGAGAACGATCGCGCGTTCGTCGACATCCAACTGCGTCACCTGAGTGCCGAACCGTGTCTGAACGTCCTGTTCCGCGTACCACTCCGGCGGCCTCACCAGGATCCGCTCCAACGGGTCCTCACCTCGGAGGTACTCCTTGGAAAGCGGCGGCCGCTCGTACGGAGGATGCTTCTCCGCGCCGATCAGGACGATCGAGCCTTCGAACCCCTCGGAGCGGAGGGTCGCCACCGCGGTAGCACCGCAGAGGCCGGCGCCGACGATGACGAACGTACGATCGTCTGCCACGCGGTCAAGCCTCGATCTGGAGTTCGCCGCCCTCGTCACGTACGGGGAACGTCGCTACCGGCTCAGTGGCCGGGCCCTCCAGGACCGCGCCGGTGCCCATGTCGAAGATGCTGCCGTGACACTCGCAAGTGATCGTGGTTCCGTCGATCTCCCCACCCATGGAGAGGTTGCAGGCTCGATGGGTGCAGATGTCGCTGAAGGCGTACAGCGTGCCGTCGACGCGCGAGACGGCGATCTCCGCGCCGTTCACAGGGAAGGCCTTCGCCTCGCCCTCGGGGATCTCGTCGGCACGACCCACCGTGACGAACTCCGCCATGCGAACCTCCTCTGCCGCTCGATGGCCCACGACGGTCGCAGACCGGCGTGCAAGCTTAGCCGCGGATGGGCTCAAGGCCGGTCGTCGGTGCGTCGATGCGCACCCATGGAACCGAGAGGCTCGTTCTTTGGCCGGTTGGCGTTCACCGCGATGCTGCTGGTCGCCCTCGCTGCGTGCTCGAAGGGAACGACCCCCGGCGCGGGGGATGTCGCTCAAGGACCGAGCGGATCACGCCCCACCCTCGCTCCATCCAGCCCCACCGACGCAGGCGAGGGAACGACCGGGGCATCCGGCAGCAGTGGATCGCAGGGCAACGACTCCTGAACCACCAATGACGGCGGGAACAACGGGGGCAGCGGTAACAGCAGCGGCGGCGGCAACGGGTCACCGGATGCCGCGACCACGGATGACCTCAAGGTGTTCGGTTACGCGACCGTTGACGAGGGTCAGCTGGCAGGCGAGGTCGCGCTCGTGTCCGAGACCCTCGCGCAGCTTTCCTCAGATGCCGCCGCCCGCAATCTGGATGCGACGAAGGCCGATGCCGCGACGCTCCTCCAAGAGGCCAGAACGCTCGAGACCAACGCGAACGACGCCACGAAGCGGCAACAGCCCTTGGCACCCGCCGACCCGACGCTCGTGAAGGCGCGCGCGGATGCGATCGACGCGTTCGGCCTCACCGCCGACTACGCGGCCACCGTGGTCGACCTGGCGAATGCCGCGCTCGACCTGAACCTTTCCGAGCTCGTCTCGGTCGCGCAGCAGGCGGCTTCGCTCGAAGGCACGAGCACCGAGCTCGAGACCACTTCGAAGATCTGAACCGCGAGCTCACCTCGTGGGCACAAGACAACCCCGCCGATGCCGCCAAGGCCCTGGCCCAGTACGGCCAGTAACGGCCCGCCGACTCACGCTTCGGTTGAACCGTCCGCCCGGCTGGTTCTCCTGGTGTAGACGACGTACGCGCCGGCGATCGCCACGTAGAACACCGCGAGGATCAGGATGCCCAGGCGGAAGTCGATCGGCAGGAGCGCCGCGGTGAGCGCACCGGCGACCCACGCGAGTTGGAACGCGACCTCGTAGCGAACGAACACGCGGCCGAGCGCACCTTCGGGAGCGTTGCGCTGCATCAAGCTTTGGAACGCGAGCCGGCCGATCTCGGTCGCTCCACCCGCGACGAACGCGTACACCATGAGGAGCGGCAGTCCGAACACCTCGAACGCGATGAGCGCACCGATGCCGGCGCCCGAGACGCACGCGATCACCACCGCCTCCTCGCGCACGCTGGTCGGCAGGCGCGGGGCGAGTAGGTCGGCCACATACCCCCCCACTAAGCTGGCCCCCGCAAGGACCGCGAACCAATACGGAGGTTCGGCGCTCTTGCGGAGTGCGAACGCCAGCAGGAACAGCAGGAAGCCACTCGCCGCCCGCATCCCCACGGCGCCGAGCGCGGGCATGGTGAGCGCCGGGATGCGCCCTCGCCGACCGACTTCCTGCCGAGCGGCGCCTGTGGTTCGTGGGTGCGGCAGACGGATGTTCAGTGACGCGGAGACCGCGTAGACGACGGCGGCCAGGTAGATCGGGCCCGGCGCGCCCCAGAGCTTGAGCACGAGGTAGCCGAACGGCGCCACGGCCAATGCGCCCGCCACGGCGATTCGCCCCAGACGGGCGTTCGCCCGCATCAACCCCTCGTCCGGCGACGCGTATGCCATGGTGAGGCCGTTCTTCGTCACTCCGTGCACCTGCTTGAGAGCGAGCATCGTGAACGCCGTCGGGTACAGGACGAGCGTGCCGACGCGCGGCGCCGCGTAGATCGCCACGATCGCCCGGCCGGTCGCGGCGGCGAACGAGATCGCGCGGCGCGGACCGGCGCGATCGAGCAGCGGGACGAGCAGAGGGCCGGCGAGCGCGAGAGGCACCATGGTGAGCACCAGATACAGAGCCACCTTGACCTTCGCCTGCCCGACGGGAAGGGAGAAGAACACCGAGTCGGCGAGCGAGATCACTAGGAGGGCGTCGCCTGCGGTGCTCGTGAAGTGGCAAAGGCCGTAGCTGTCGATGGGTTGGTCGGAGCGCCACATCCGGCGCAGCGGCCACACGAGCGACTCCACCGCTCCGGCGATCCCCAACAGGACGAGCTGCCACCACGGATAGCGAGGCGGCCGGTTCGAGACGCGCACCGCGTCCCCGCGGCTACCCGCTCAGGCGTTCGCGCAGGAGCTCCTGCGCGAGCTGGGGGTTCGCCGACCCGCCGGACCGCTTCATGACCTGACCGACCAGGAACCCGATCACCGCTTCCTTGCCGCCGCGGAATTGTTCGGCGACGTCGGCGTGCTCGGCAAGGACCGCGTCCGCGATCGCCCCGAGCTCCCCCGTATCGGAGACCTGTTGCAGACCACGGTGCTCCACGATCTGCGCGATGCCGTCGCCGGTCTGGACGGCCTCTTCGAGGGCCTGCTTCGCACCGGCCCCCGAGATCGATGCATCGGCCACCATCCGGATCAGCTCGGTCAAGTGTTCGGGCGTCACGGGTGAGGCGGCCGGATCGATCGTGTGCTTGTTCAGCAGGCCGGCGAGGTCCTGCGTGATCCAGTTCGCGGCGGCCTTCGCGTCGGCGCCGAGTGCGATCGTGCGCTCGAACAGGTCGGTCGAGGCGCGGTCGGCAACCAGGACACCTGCGACCTCGGACTTCAGGCCAAGCTCGGTCGCGTAGCGTTCGCGCCGTGCGCGCGGGA
>JAYUAK010000365.1:0-8059 GCA_043741335.1 Actinomycetota bacterium | reverse complement strand
GCACCTCCGCCCCGCATCGCTCCGCCATGTCGGGAAGGACGTCGAGGACCGATCCGCGCTTTCCAAGGCTGCCATCCCTCGTCACGATCTCGATCGTCTGGGATAGGCGCTTGCCCTCGATGGGCTTGAACACGCGCTCGAGCGACTCGCCACCCACGATCATGTCGACACGCTTGTGTCGTGCGACCAGTTCCTGCGCCAGGAAATAGAGCGATGCCGCTCCGTGGCCTTCGGCGATCAGGAGACAGTTCGTGAGGCGTTTGGGATAGGCGAACCCCTTGCCGAGCGGACCGATCACATCGAGGAATTCGTGTGCACGCGCGTTTCCCAACCATTCCGTGCCGGGTCCGCTCGGATCCACGACGAACTCGAGCGTGCCCGCCCACCCTCCGCGGCGCGAAGCCTGATGCACCGCGAAATGACGCCGCAGGAGGAACTCCCGCCCTTCCGGCATCTGGATGGCCAGGAACTGACCGGGTCGCGCGCGCTCCGCGATCTCCGGTGCAACGAGCGTGATCGAGTGGTAGGCCCCGAGCCGGCGGGTAGACAGGATCTCCGCTCGGACGCGCTTCACCGCACGTCACCGACGACGGCGGCCGCGGCCTGGTTGAACGAGAGTCGGACCTGCGCGGCGCCGTCGCGCGCGCTCGCGTGGTGCTCCTGGATCGACAGCGGCTCGCTGGGTGCGCCACGCAGTGACTCGATCCCTCGAACGGCGGCGAAAGTCCCCGGCAGCGTGGTTATGCAGGGCACGCCGGCCGCAGCCGCCGCCGTTCGGATGAAGTACCCATCGCTGCGCGGACCGCGGCCGAACGGCGTGTTGATCACGAGGTCCACCATCCCACCCCGGATGAGCTCCGCCACGTTGTGCGGTCCCTCCGACACCTTCGCGACCCGCTCGACGACGATCCCCGCCCGCTCCAGCACGCCCGCGGTGCCACCCGTCGCCACCAAGTGGAAGCCCATATCCGACAAGAGCTTCGCCGGAAACACGATCGCACGCTTGTCTCGGTTGGCCACCGAGACGAACACCGTGCCGCTCGTCGGAAGCCCTGCGCCGGTCGAGACGAGCGCTTTCGCGAGCGCCATCCCGGGGTCACGATCGATGCCCATCACTTCGCCGGTCGATTTCATCTCCGGACCGAGCACGGTATCCACGCCGGGGAACCGCCCGAACGGCAGAACAGCCGCCTTCACCGCGGTGTAAGGGAGGTGCCGGTAGTGGTGGGGATCCGCGGGTAGCACGTCGTCGGCGGCAAGATCGGCAAGGCTCCGGCCGGCGAGGACGAGCGTCGCGATCCGCGCGAGCGACACTCCGATCGCTTTGGAAACGAACGGCACCGTGCGGGACGCGCGTGGATTGGCCTCGAGCACCCAGATGCGTTCATCCTTTACTGCGAGCTGGATGTTCAGCAGGCCCTGTACCCCGAGGCGCCGAGCGACCCGGCGCGCGATGTCCTCGATCTCGTCCAGCTCCTCGTCGGAGAGCGTTGCCGGCGGGATCTGGCACGACGAGTCGCCCGAGTGCACCCCGGCCTCCTCGATGTGCTCCATCACCGCCCCGATGAACACGTCTACTCCGTCACACACCGCGTCGACGTCGACCTCGATCGCTCCTTCCAGGAACCGGTCGATCAACACGGGATGATCCGGAGACGCCTCGGCTGCGGTTCGGACGAACATCTCCAGATCGTCGGCGTCGTAGACGATCTCCATCGCGCGGCCGCCCAGAACGTAGGACGGCCGGACGACAACGGGGAAGCCGATCTGCGCCGCGATCGCGCGAGCCTCCTCTAGCGTTCGCGCCTCTCCGTGCGGAGGCGCCGCGATCTCGAGCTCCGCCAGGATCTGAGCGAACTTCCCACGGTCCTCGGCCAGATCGATCGCCTCGGGCCGTGTGCCCAGCACGGGGAAGCCCTCCTCCTCGAGCGTTCGAGCGAGCTTCAGCGGCGTCTGCCCGCCGAACTGCACGATCACGCCGACCGGTCGTTCCGCGTGGCAGACGGCCAGCACGTCCTCGGCCGTCACCGATTCGAAGTAGAGACGGCTCGACGTGTCGTAGTCGGTCGAGACCGTCTCCGGATTGCTGTTCACCATCACGGACTCGAACCCGCCTTCCTCGAGCGCGAACGCCGCATGCACGCAGGCGTAGTCGAACTCGATCCCTTGACCGATCCGGTTGGGACCCGAACCCAGGATCACGACGCGCGGCCGTGTCGCGGGTCGTACCTCCGTCTCGTCCTCGTACGTGGAGTAGTGGTACGGCGTGCGGGCGGCGAATTCCCCCGCGCATGTGTCGACGGTCTTGAACACCGGAGTCACGCCGAGGGCCTCGCGGTGATGGCGCACGAGCGCTTCGGTCGAGTGGGTGAGTGCGGCGATGTGCGGATCCGACAGACCCAGCCGTTTCGCGCCGCGGATCTCCGCCGTACCGAGCGACGCCAGCGACCGATCGCGGAGCACGCTCGCGCCCTCCACCACCTGCGCGATCTGATCGACGAACCACGGGTCGATCGCCGAGGCCTCGGCCACCTCTTCCACGGTGTGGCCTGCCAGGAGCGCGGCCTCCACGCGCATGAGCCGATCTTCGGTGGCCGAAGCCACGGCCTCCAGCGGACCGCCGGCGTCGGCACCCAGATCGAACCCCGTCTTCTCCAGGCCGCGCCGCGCCTTGCCCAGCGCCTCTTTGAACGTCCTCCCGATCGCCATGACCTCGCCGACCGACTTCATGGTGGAAGTAAGAACGGGGTCGGCGCCGGGAAACTTCTCGAACGCGAACCGCGGGATCTTGACGACGACGTAGTCGAGTGTCGGCTCGAACGCCGCCGGCGTCTCGCCGGTGATGTCGTTCGTGATCTCGTCCAGCCGGTAGCCAACCGCGAGCAGGGCCGCGATCTTCGCGATGGGGAATCCGGTCGCCTTCGACGCAAGAGCCGAGGACCGGGAAACGCGCGGGTTCATCTCGATCAGCACCATGCGCCCGTCGCGCGGATGCACCGCGAACTGCACGTTGGATCCACCGGTCTCGACACCGATCGCGCGGATGCATCGGAGCGCCGCGTCGCGCATGCGTTGGTACTCCACGTCCGTGAGCGTCTGCACGGGCGCCACGGTGATGGAGTCACCGGTGTGCACGCCCATCGGATCGACGTTCTCGATCGAGCAGATGATCACCGCGTTGTCATCGCCATCGCGCATGACTTCGAGCTCGAATTCCTTCCAGCCTGCGATCGACTCTTCGATCAGGATCTCGTGCACCGGCGAGATCTCCAGACTGCGGCGGGCCAGATCGCCCAGCGCTTCGCGCCCGTGCGCGAAACCACTGCCTCCGCCGCCAAGCGTGAATGACGGTCGCACGATGACGGGATAGCCGATCGCCTCGCCAAGCGCGAGAGCCTCGTCGACGGACCGAGCGACATCCGCACGCGGGACCTCGAGGCCCGCTTCCAGCATCGTCCGTTTGAAACTGCTGCGATCCTCTGCTCGATGGATGGCTTCGAGGCTCGCACCGATCAGCCTGATCCCCAGCCGGTCGAGATCGCCGGATTCGGCGAGAGCCACGGCCACGTTCAATCCCGTTTGACCGCCGAGCGTCGGGAGCAAGGCATCGGGCCGCTCGCGTTCCAAGACGCCAAGCACGGACCCCGGGTCCAGTGGCTCGATGTAGGTCCGGTCGGCGAACTCCGGGTCCGTCATGATCGTGGCGGGGTTGGAGTTGACGAGGGACACTTGGAACCCCTCGCGGCGGAGCACCTTGCACGCTTGGGTCCCCGAGTAGTCGAACTCGCACGCCTGTCCGATCACGATCGGGCCTGAGCCGATCACCATGATCTTGCCGATGTCCGTGCGCCGTGGCATCAGCCGCGCTCCATGAGATCCCGGAAGTCCTGGAACAGGTACCGAGAATCGTGGGGCCCCGGCGCCGCCTCAGGGTGGTACTGCACCGAGAACGCCGGCACGTCGAGGCACCGAAGACCCTCGAGCGTTCCGTCGTTCAGGTTCCAGTGGGTCAGCTCCACCGTGCCGTAGTCGGTCTCAGCCGCCGGCAGCTCGCCATCGGTACGCTTCCATCCAATCGGATCGACGGCGAAACCGTGGTTGTGGCTCGTGATCTCCACGATCCCGGTGCGAAGGTTCTTCACGGGCTGGTTCACGCCACGGTGACCGAACCGCATCTTGAACGTACGGCCTCCAAGTGCGAGCGCGAGCAGCTGATGGCCGAGGCAGATCCCGAAGATCGGTACCTTGCCGATCAGACCTCGGACGGCGGCGATGCCGTAGCCGGTGACTGCCGGATCCCCCGGTCCGTTCGACAGGAACACACCGTCGAAGGCGCCGGCGGCGATAGCCGCCGGCGGGGTCTCGGCCGGGAACACGGTCGCCTCGCATCCGAGGGCGGCGAGCCGACGCAGGATGTTTCGCTTCATCCCGTAGTCGTAGGCAGCGACACGGAACACCTTTCCTTGGGAAGCGTCGGCAGGTCCGACGACGGCAGCCGCCTCGTAGGGCACTTCGACCGACACCGTTCGCGCGAGATCCGCGCCCTCCATCACCGGCGATGCCTGCACGCGTGCCACGAGCGAGACGGGATCCATGTCGACCGTCGAGATCGCCGCACGCATCGAGCCGTGCTCGCGCAGGCGAAGGGTCAGTCGTCGCGTGTCGATCCCCTCGATCCCCACCACTCCCGCGGTTTCGAGCTCCGAGGCAAGCGTTCCCTCGGCTCGCCAATTGGAGGCACGACGCGACGCCTCCCGAACGACGAATCCCGATACTTGCAACCGACCCGACTCCGCGTCGTCCCGGTTCATGCCGTAGTTCCCCTGCTGCGGAGAGGTCATCGTGACGATCTGCCCGGCGTAGGACGGATCGGTCAACACTTCTTGGTATCCGGCCATGCCGGTGTTGAAGACCGCCTCGCCGAACGTCTCGCCCAGGGCCCCGAATCCCCCGCCAAGGAATACCGAGCCATCCTCGAGCGCGAGCAGGGCGGGCGGCGCCGTCACCTCATGGCCTTCCCGTCGGCAACCGTCAGCTCGCCGCGGAACACGGTGTGCACGACGCGGCCGCGGAGCGTTCGACCCAGGAACGCCGAGTTCCGGCTCTTCGACCCGAACGGCGGCTGGACCGTCCACTCCGCAGCTGGGTCGAACACCACCAGGTTCGCGGGACGACCCGCCTCGACGGGACCTCCGTGTTCGGTGGCCGCTAGGATCCGGGCGGGCATCGTGGACATGGCCTCGATCACCCGGCCGATCGAAAGGATCCCCGGGGCGACGAGCTCCGTGAGCATCGCCGCGAGCGCCGTCTCCAGGCCGATCGTGCCCGGCGGTGACTGGTCGAACTCCGCCTCTTTTTCCTCGACCGCATGCGGTGCATGATCCGTGGCGATCGCGTCGACGGTGCCATCGGCCACACCGGCGCGGAGCGCGTCCCGATCCTCGGTAGTGCGCAACGGCGGATTCACCTTCAGGTTGGTGTCATAGGTGACGAGATCGTCGTCGGTGAAGACCAGATGGTGCGGGGTCACCTCCGCCGTGACGCGGATCCCCTCCGCCTTCGCACGGCGCACCAGCTCGACCGAACGCGCCGATGACAGGTGGCAAAGGTGTAGTCGCGTCCCCGTCATCCGAGCGATGGCCAGATCGCGCGCCACGATCACCTCCTCCGCCTCGGCCGGCTGGCCTCGCAGACCCAGCGAGTACGAGTGATATCCCTCGTGCATCTGGCCGCCTTCGGCCAGGGATGCGTCCTCGCAATGCTCAGCGATCACCACGTCATCGAACGCCTTCGCGTAGACGAGTGCGTTGCGCAGCAATCGGGCCGAGGGCACGCATCGCCCGTCGTCGCTGAACATGTGGACGCCGGCCTCGACCATCTCCCCGATCTCGGCCAGGGATTCCCCATCGAGCCCTTTGGTGATGGCGCCCACGGGGAAGATGTCGCAAAACCCCGCTGCCGAGGCCAGGTCGCGGATCTCGTGGATGACGCCGGCGTGGTCGGCGACCGGTTCGGTGTTGGCCATGGGTGCCACGGCTGTGTAGCCGCCGAGCGCGGCCGCCCGCGTTCCGGTCTCGATCGTCTCCTTGTGCTCGAACCCCGGCTCGCGGAGGTGCGTGTGCATGTCCACCAGACCTGGGGCCAGGATGAGGCCTTCGGACTCGAGCACGGTGGCACCCTCCGAGGCGACATCGCCGACGCCGGCGATCCTTCCCTCCTCCACGAGGACGTCCAGAACTTCGTCGAGACCCGATGCGGGATCGACGACGCGGGCGCCCCGGAACAGCAAGCGTTCACTCATGCACATCTCCTTCCCCAGCTCCGCCGAGCATCAAGTAGAGGAGGGACATCCGCACCGCGATACCGTTCGTCACTTGCTCCTCGATCACGCTCTGCGGCAGGTCGGCCACGTCCGAGTCGATCTCCACTCCGCGGTTCATTGGGCCCGGGTGCATGATCAGCGCCCCTTCCGGCAGCAGGTCGACCCGGCGGGTCGTGAGTCCGAACAGCCGCGAGTACTCCCGAACGCTGGGGAAGAACTCCAACCGCTGACGCTCGCGTTGCACCCGCAGGACGTAGGTGACGTCCAGCTTCGGCAGGACGCTCTCGATGTCGTATGACACCTGCACGCCCCAACGAGGTGCGTCTGGCGGGATCAGCGTGGGCGGCCCGATCAGCGTCACGTCGGCTCCCATCTTCACCAACCCGAAGGACAAGCTCCGCGCGACACGCGAGTGCAGCACGTCGCCGACGATCGCCACGCGAAGACCCTCCAGCCGCCCGAATCGCTCCCGCATCGTGTACAGATCGAGCAGTGCCTGCGTCGGATGTTCGTGGGTCCCGTCTCCGGCGTTCAGCACATGACCGCGCACCCACTTGGTCAACTGGTACGGCGAGCCGCTCGAGGAATGCCGGATCACGATGGCGTCCGCCCCCATCGCCTGCAGCGTGAGCGCGGTGTCCTTCAAGCTCTCGCCCTTCGACACGCTCGATCCACTGGTCGAGAAGTTGATCACATCGGCGGAGAGTCGCTTCGCCGCCAGCTCGAAGGAGATCCGCGTCCGGGTCGAGTTCTCGTAGAACAGGTTCACGACCGTGCGGCCGCGCAAGGCCGGCACCTTCTTGATGACCCGGGTGCCCACCTCGCGGAACGATTCGGCCGTGTCGAGGATCCGGACGACGTCTTCGGCCGAGACATCGTTCATGGACAGCAGGTGCTCGTTCATGTCGCCTCCTCCACCACGACCGCGTCCTCGCCGTCGAGCTCCGACACCAGGACGCGGACGTCGTCGTCGCGATGGGTCGGGACGTTCTTGCCGACGTAGTCGGCACGGATCGGTAGCTCGCGGTGACCCCGGTCGACCAACACCGCCAGCTGGATCCGCTCCGGACGCCCGAAGTCCATCAGGGCGTCCATCGCCGCGCGGATCGTGCGTCCCGTGAAGAGCACGTCGTCCACCAGCACGACCGTGCGACCCCGGATGTCGAACGCGATCCGCGTCTCATGGACCTCCGGCGCCTCGGCCTTGAGACCGATGTCGTCCCGGTAGAACGTGATGTCCAGGACCCCGACGGGTACCTCGGCGCCCTCGATCTGCTTGATCTCGGCGGCCAGGCGGCGCGCGAGGTGATCTCCCCGGTTCGCGATCCCGACAAGCGCCAGGCCGCCTGCGCCCTTGTCGCGTTCCACGATCTCGTGGGCGATCCGGGTGAGTGCCCGGCGGACATCCGCCGCGTCCAAGATCTTCCCGGTCACAGAAATGCGCTCCCCCATCGACATGGAAGAGCGCTCCGATCGTGCTGCATCTCTGGCTCCCTTCCCGGTCTCACGGGACCGGACTTAAAGGGTGATTCCCCTGTCGCAGGATAGCCGCCACCCGGAACACCAACAACGTCTGCCCTGGTCGCGCCGGCAGGCGTAGACTGTCCGTGTTTGCCGCTACCCCACACGGAAGGTGGTTTCGACATGGAATGGGGCGTCGTTGCTGTGATCGCGGTCGCCGTATTGTTCGGCGCCACGAAGTTGCCCGACATCGCGCGGAATATCGGTCGCGCGCAG
>JAYUAK010000364.1:0-3460 GCA_043741335.1 Actinomycetota bacterium | reverse complement strand
CGGGGTTCCTGAAGAACCTCGTCGTCGAATCGAAGGGGGAGCATGCCGGCCGGCTCGATATCAAGCACGGGGGAGTGACGATCGTAACGAACATCGCGCGCGCCTATGCGATCGCCGGCGGCAGGGCCGAGAAGGGCACCTTCGATCGGCTCAAGGCAGCGGAGACGGCTGGGCAGATCGACCAGGAACGGCGGCAGGCGTTGGGCGAGGCGTTCCGCTTGTTGTGGCAGATCCGGCTCGAGCATCAGGTGGGGCAGGTCGAACGGAACGAGACACCCGATGACTTCGTCGATCCCGCCCGCCTCGGTCCTATCGCGCGATCGGGGCTGAAGGAGGCGTTCAAGATCGTCGGGCACGAACAGCAGATGTTGGCGACCGAGCTCGGCGTTGACCTCTAGCTCCCGATCACGCGTTCAAGCACGTCCACCCCTTGCGCCAGCGCCGCCAGCTGATCTTCGGAGAGTGAACGCAGTCCTGCGGCGAGCGCCTCGACGCGCTGGGCTCGGCCCTTTTTGAGGGCCCGAACCCCCTTCGCGGTCGCTCGAACGATCACCGCACGTCGATCGTCGGGATCGGCTCCGCGAACGACGTAGCCGTCGCGTTCCATGCCATCGACGAGGCGCGTCATGGTTGGAGGCTCGACCTGCTCGGCCTCGGCGAGCTCGCCCACCCGCCGAGGCCCGGCGAAGACCAGCACCGACAGGGCTGAGAGCCGGGGAGCGGAGATCCCGAGCGCCTCGTCCTCCACGCGCAGGCGTCGCAACAGGCGGATCGCGGCCGAGTGCAGGCGATCGGCCACCGCATCCACATCTCGCGCTGGGGAAGTCGGCCTTGACGTGGTCATCGGTATTTAGCTAGCCTATGCACATAAATTAGCACGGAGGCGAACCGATGGGAAGCAGCGACGAGCTGTTCGCGGCGATCGAAGCCGACGACGTCGACACGGTGGTTTCGCTGTTGGCGACCGACGCCTCTCTCGCTGAGATGCGTGACGATCAAGGGGTGTCGGTGTTGATGCGAGCGCGAAATGGCTCCGATCGCGAGCTGATGGATGCGGTGATGGCGGCGGGACCGACGCTCGATATCTTCGAGGCTGCGGCGTTCGGCAAGATCGAGGCCATGAAGGAACTGCTCGATGCCGACCCGTCGCTCGTGACGGCGTTCTCGGCAGACGGGTTCACCGCGCTGCACTTCCCGGCATTCTTCGGTGGGGCCGAGGCGGCGCGGCTCCTGCTCGGCCGCGACGCCGATGTCGACGCGCACGGGCGCGGCTGGATGACCAGGACGCCGCTGGACTCCGCCGCGGCAGGCCGTCATATCGACGTGGCACGGCTCCTCCTCGAGGCCGGCGCCGATCTCAACGCGCGCCAGTCGGGCGGTTGGACCCCGCTGCACTCCGCCGCGCACAACGGCGACCTCGAGTTGGTGAAGCTGCTGCTCGAGCACGGCGCGGACCCGAACGTGACGAACGACGAGGGCGCGAGCGCTCTTTCGATGGCCGAGGCGAGCGGGAACGCGGACGTGATCGTTCAGGTGCGGGCTGCGCTCGATACCTGACGGACTTCAACCCGCGAAGGAGAACTCCTGCTCGACTGAGTCGCAGGGATTCCCGCGGCCATAGGCGATCCGCATGTCGGTGACATCGGCGATGCACCAGAAGCAGGTAACCGATCCCGCCACGCCTTCGACCGGATGCCGGCAAAGCGAGTCGGGGGCATGCTCATGGTCGGAGAGCATCTCGCGGAGCGAGCCCGCAGTGACTGAACCATCGGGTTGCGCGGCGAGCAGCTCGCCGGCTCGCGCGTAGCGGACAGCCGACCGTTCGGCGTAGACGGGATCGCCTTCGTAGGGAACCATCGCATCGCACACGTAGTGATTCGTGTGCGCCAAGTGGCCCCGCTCGTCGGGCTCCGTCATCTCGACCGAGGTCGCCGATCCTTCGACGTTCACGACGGTGCCGTCCGACGACGCGAGCACGTTGTTGTACGAGGACGCGCGATCGTGACGAAGGGCCGTGCCGACCATCGCGTCGAGCGACGTGTCGCGGAGCATCGCGCGGACCTGCAACTCGCGTGGGATCCCGATCCGTTCGTCGTTCGGCGACAGTTCGTTCCCGGTGAGCGAGAGTCCGGAATCGTTCCAGCCCACGCTGATCCAGATGCCGTTGCCAATCGTGAACACTGCCGGGTCGCCCGGGATACGACGCTCGATCGCTACCAACTCTTCGCGGTAGCGCGGCGAGAGATCGTTGTTGTGCGCGACCAGGACGTGCCCGTCCGCCGTAGCGGGTGGGACGGTTACCAGATCGCTGCAACGTCCGTCGATGGCAGGCCCACCCCCGGGCGTGCGCGGCTGGTACCAGATCTCCTCGACCGTGCAGGCGAACAGCGCGAGCGGATCGACCTCGGCGGCTTCCGCCGCGCCGTCGAGCTCCTCGATGACCCACGGCATCGCTCTCGCCACGATCTCTCGATAGCGGGCGGCGAGCGCGAGCTGCTCGGGGCGAGACCGACCACTCGGGAGCTCGTCGTCGAACGCGACCGCGCGGCGGAGCACGTCGCCGCACGCGTCGCCGATCTGCTCGCCGACATCACGGTACGAGCCCTCGACGCGGAGCAACGGGATCGTGTGCGGCGTCGTCATCGTGTCGCTAGCTCACCGGGATCGGGGGTGGCGGTGGGATCGGCAGTGCCCCGGTGCCGGGCATACCGGTGGGCGCGACGTCAGGACCCGCGCGTCCGGCCGTTCGCGCGGCGATCACCAACGCTCCGAGTCCCCAGACGGTGGCGGCCAGCCAGCTCAGCCCGGCGATGAACGGGATCAGGGCCAGGGCGCGGAGGATGCCCCAGCCCGCCAGGAATGCGAGCATCGCGTGCTTCGGCGCGCCGACCAGACGCCGTCCGAGCGCGTATGCCCAGGCCGTGTAGCCAAGCCAGTACAAAAGTCCCAGGGCGAGCAGGATGCCGAGCCCCAGCGGGATCCCGAGCAGCACGCTGATCGCCACGAACGCGACGATCGGCAGACCGATCAGCATCAGGAAGCCGAACCCGATCGACGCTCCGATCCGCTGGGTCGCCGCCCGCGCGGTCGCTTCCATCGCCCGTGGAACGACCAACACGAGGAGCAGTCCGAGCAGGAACGATGAGACCGACGTGGCGAGCCAGATGAGGATTCGACCGACCGACGTGAACTGTCCGACATTCAAGGTGATGTTGCCGGTTCGGCGGATCTGACCATCCACCGTACCGGGGGCGACGGTTGGCGAGAAGTGTGACACGACATCACCACCGACGTGGGCGCCCGAAGCGATCGTCACCGTGCCGTTCAGCGCCATGACGTTCTTGCCCACGGTTCCGGTCACGGTCACGTCGCCGTTGAAGGCGATCACGTTGTGTTCGTGACATCGCCCGCGATCTTGGCATCACCGTTGAAGATGATCGCGTCGCTTGCGAGCAGTCCT
>JAYUAK010000363.1:0-3466 GCA_043741335.1 Actinomycetota bacterium | reverse complement strand
CATGCCAGAACTGTCCTCGGACCAGGTCCCACGAACGGCTCATCGCGGCCGTCCCCCGCCGGTTCTCCACGATGAGGACGGGGATCGACACGCTCAGGAACCCCAGGAAGATCACCCCGGGGACGATCAACAGGACGAACCCGATCGCCACCGCGAGTCCGACCAGGATCGACACGAGGAGCACGCTCCCGAAGCGCTTGAACCCGTACCGATAGCTCGCCTCCGGGTCGACGGGATCGCCGATCGTTGCTTCCACCGCCGCCCGGAGGATGGCCGCCTGGAGCATCGCCGAGATGACGATCGAGATCAACGCCGTGACGAGCGCGCCGACCACGACGAGCCCGAAGCTCCGGTCCGTGACCTCGACCGACCTGCCGAAGACTTCCGCCGTGTGCGTCGTCCCGGCGAATGCCAGGCCGTTGAGCGCGGCGCTGATGAACGACAGCGGCACCACGACGACCGCCACGATGAGGATGAGGTTCGACGCGTGCGCCTTGTAGATGTTGAATGCGGTCGAGAGGATCTCACCGAGCGTCTTCGGCGGGATCCCACCCTGCGGGCCACCCATCATGGGAGGGGGCGGCGGTGGCGGTGGCGGCCCACCGGGAACGTCACTCATGCGGTGCTCCCTTCGACGATGTCGAAGTTCGAAGCGTAGCCCGCGCGCGGCAGGGTGTCCCGTTCGCGGCTGCGCCGAGCGTTCATCGCCGTTGTCCTGCCCACGCTTGCCTGGAACGACCAGGCCTGGTCGTTAGGCCATCTGCAGGAACACCACATCGCTCGAGTTCGACCCAGAGCCTGCCACGCTGAACAGCAGATCGAAGGCCGTCCCGACAGGGGCGATCCCTTCGTAGTCGCCCAGGAAGAACCCGCGCGCCACCGGTGCCTTCTCCATGTCGAACGGCCCGTAGGCGTGCACCTCCGACCAGCTCGCGGGGTTCGCGCAATCGGAGTGGCAGTGCGTGAACCACACGTCGGTGGGCAGGCCCGCCGCCGCCGTGTTGTTGCGGAAGTCGTAGTAGGACACACCCACGGTCCCGTCCGACGCCACCGCCACCGAAGGCGTGAAGGCCGAAACACCCGAGGGCGTGTTGATCCGCGCGGGTGAGCTCCACGTCAACCCGCCGTCCACGGACGTCGAGAACGTGACATCGCTCCGAGCCCCGCCGCTGAATCGGCCGTCCTGCCAGACCACGTGCAGCGCACCTGACACCGGGTCGACCGCAACCTCCGGGATGATGTCGCCGGTGCGAACGAGCGCCCCCGTGTCGGGGTCGACCACCTGCACGAACTGCAGGGAAGAGATGATCGTCGGGGTCGACGACCACGTTGCGCCATGGTCGGTGGAGCGCAAGACGGCGACGTTGGTCCCCTTCACGTGCCCCTTATTGTCGTTGTGGATCAGGTCGAAGACGTCGACCAGGGTCCCATCGGGAAGCACCACGATCTGGTTGCCGATCGTCTGGTCGTTGTTCCCGGGTACGAAGATCTGGCGGGCGGGCTCCCATGTGACCCCACCGTTGGTCGTGCGGGCGAACCAGGTCGGCCCACGGAAGCCGGCGGCGTTCTCTCCGCTCTTGAGCGAGCCCTTGCCGATCGGCGCGTCCAGCCGGTCCCAGATCGCGTAGGCGAAGTTGTTGTCCGTCGGGTCGGCCGTGAGGGAGTTCTTGTCGTTGAACTTGGTCGGGTCGGTGTCGTTGATCACGAAGACCGGAGCGCCCCACGTGCCCCCGCCGTCGAAGGAGCGACTGACAGCCATCCCGCTCGGGTTGTTGGCGCCCGTGGGGAGCTTCGTCTCGACGAGCGACATCGCGTATAACGTGCCGTTGGGTGAGAAGGACAACCAGGGGTCGCTCGCCCGCTCGAAGATCGTGCCGCCGGTGCACTTCGTGAGACCCGGGATCGTGGATGCCGTGAAGGTGAGACCTCCATCGAAGCTCACCCCGACGCCGGACCCCTTGGCCGCTCCACCTGAATAGCGATCCTGCTGCCAGGTCGCGACGACATTCGAAGGGTTGACTGGGTTCACGGCCAAGTACGGCTCGACCTCGGTGTTCGGGTAGTTGGTGCCAGGACCGACCGGATCGCACGACGGTGACGTCAATGGGCTGCTCGCCGCGCTCGCCACGACCGGCGAACCGGGCGCGTAGATGGATGCCTGAGCGGTCCCCGGGATCAGCAGGACGATGACGGCGGAGATGGCAACGAACGTTCGACGCATGGAGCTTCCTCCTTCGAGATGCCCTCGGGCTCGCCGATCCTAGACACAACGGACGCTCGATGTCGATCCGTCCTCCGGCCGTGATCCGAGGTCCCACCCAGGCGGCAGCTCGGGGAGGGGCCAGGCCGGATCGGGGCGCCAGTTCTCCCAGGGCTCGTCGAACGGCGGCAGACGCAGGAGGACATGTTCGACGGCGCGCTCTCCCCAATAGCGGAGCCAGGCTGCGTCGACCTCGCTGAACAGGCCGAGCGCGATGCCTTCGGCGAGCTCGTCCTCGTCCTTCCACGTCCACGACGACCGGTCGAGCGGGATCAAGACGTCCAGCAGGTGATCGACGGTGTCGAACCCGATGGGCGTTCGCTGGAGCGGCGTCTGGAGGTTGACGTACCAGCCGCGCGGCGATCCATCGGGTCCCGACAGCAACAGGACCGAGTACGGCGTGTCGGGCCACGCGAACGAGAGGACCCCGAAGTCCCCGCGTTCGCGGACGTAGAGATGCCACGGCCGGTCGGGGAAGCGAAGCTCCACGCCCGCGTCGTCGATCGCCACGCCGCACCGGACGAACGACGCGACGAAGAGCGTCGTCTGCAACGGGAGATCCTGGATCACGGATGCCGGCCGCGCCTCGAACACCTGTCCGTTCCAGACTTCGCGGAGCACGATCGGCTCGCCCGGCTCCCACATGAGCGCGACCGTACCCCGGGCGTCCGGACCGCGTCTTGACGGCTGTCGGAGTGCAGGAGTAGATTCACCTTCCCTCTCGAACATATGTTCGATTCCATGAGGGCGTTCGATGAGCGGGGACCCGATGTCGAAACGCTACGACGAGGACGTCCAGGTGGAACGCGACGCGGGGATGCCCTCGGTGTTCATCTGGCGAGAGCGGCGCTATCAGGTGGTCGACGTGATCGGCCGGTGGCGGATCGAGGGACATTGGTGGTCCGACGGCCGCGACCGCGAGTACTGGCGCGTCGAGGCCAAGGGTGGCGCGGTCTGGGACCTCTACCACGACCGCCAACGCGACGCCTGGCACATGGAACGCCTATGGGACTAGGGATGTCGGTCCTCGTGGATACGGTCGGGTCGGTCGAGCGCCGATGGGTTGATATCCGGATACATCCGGAGGAACATGGTTCCCGGAGGATCCGGAGGTGGATCGATGGCGCTCACCCGGCGGGTGGAGATCTTGCTCGAGGAAGACGAATACGAGTCGTTGCGCAAAGAAGCCGAACGACGCGGCTGGTC
>JAYUAK010000362.1:0-8101 GCA_043741335.1 Actinomycetota bacterium | reverse complement strand
AGCGCAGACCTCACCGAGCTAATAACCAGGCTCGCCGCACACCAACCCGCCCTCCGGCTCGCAGCCTGACGGCGACCATACTTGCGGCCAAGACCACTTAGGGCAGCTGGTTACGTGGCGATAGTGGTAACGGCGTGGTAACACGACCAGCCGAGATCACGCGAGACCCGCTTCGACCTCTCGCCGCGGAATCGGCTTCGACGAGCGGTTTCCCCGGACAGGCCGAGACCGGCGGAGATGGTGTCGGTTCTCTCATAATCGGTAGGTCCCTGGTTCGAGTCCAGGCGGGCCCATTTGCACGCAGCAACCATGCGGGGTTGGCTCTGAACCGTGGGTCAGGGGTGTCGGAGGTGTCGGGAATGAGCGTCGCGTGCCCCCCTAGGTGCCCCCCTGGTGCGAGCGGGTCGGGGTCAGGGACGGATCGGTCAGTGACGGGAGCGTTCCCCCGCCAGTCCCTTCCGTGCTCGTCCCGCCGCCATCGGTCTCATCGCCCCCGGTTTCTTCCCCGGCCTTACCCACGGCAGCGGGCTTGGCCAGTCGCAGCCCCGTTGACGACAGGTTGATCTCGCCGACGCCTGTAACGGCGACCTCTTCCCCGGCTCCGTCGACAATCCGCAACCTCGATTCCCGGACGGCGTCGTAGATCGCCTGGCGGAGATCGCTTTCCCCTCCTGGGAGCAGCGGCAAACGCGGCGCTTGCCAGAAGGAGTCGCGGATCTCCGACAGCGGACGGCCGTAGTCGCTGCTGCTCGCACCCGACTATGACAAGGCGTAGGCTGCCACGATGCTGGCCCAGCAGCTTGCCGCCTGGCCGGGCAACCGCAGCTAGGAAGGTGCCGAGTGACGCTGATCAGCCCCGATGAGATGGTGCTCATTGGTCCGGGCTCGGAATGGTTCTGGATCGCCCTCCAGTTCTGCGCCCTGGCGGTCACGTTCGTCGCCATCTACCGCCAGCTGAAGGCGCAGCACCGCCACCTGCAGGAAAACACCAAACTCTTGCGCAGCCAGGCGCACCACAACGCGCTGATGCTTTCCCAGCGGGCGCGCGAACTGCTGATCGTGAACGAGGACTTCGCGCGCGTCTGGCACACCGGCTCCATGACGCCCGAAGCGTTGACCGACGTCGACTGGGCGCGATGCAGCAGCTACATGTTCCTGCAGATCAACCAGTGGGAGTACCTGTACTACCAGCACGAGGATGGGTCCATCCCGACCGGCTACTGGGTGGGTGCACAGGACTACTACCGCCACCTCGTTGCCGGGAAACCGGGCTATCACAAGTTCTGGTCGGCGAACAAGTCATCGTTCGACGAACCCTTCCGCTCGTATGCGGATCAAGCCTTCGTCCCGAAGCCGGCCCCCGCCGCACCGCCCACCGAGGTCGCCGCCGGCTAGCCCTTAGCGATCACGCAGAATCGGTTGCCCTCGGGGTCGGCCAGGGGGAGGACGCGCAGGCGGTCGAGCTGTGCAAGGCGGCTGCGTTGGAGCGGTTCGAGCTCGAGGCAGGCGGGCGAGGCTAGGCGCGCTGCGCCTCGTCGCGGTACCTCTCCAGGATCTCCCTCGCGTACGCGACAAGATCCGGGACACGCTGTCCGCAAGGGTGGCGTGAGCTCCACAGCTCCAGGTTCTCGATCCGGTTGTCGAGCTTGTCGCCGTTCTTGTGATGCACGGTCTCGGTGGAGTCGAGCGGACGCCCGAGGTGCTGCTCCATGACGTAGCGGTGCTCGGGCACGAGCTTCCGCCGGCCCGTCGCCGTGGAGCCGACCCAGATCATCCAGTAGCCCTCCTTCGTGATGTGCCCGCCGATCCAGAGCGGGGTTCGACTCACCCGATCCCATCCGCTTGCTCGAGTGAGCGGCGCACTCGCGGGAGCAGAAGCGGCCCGCCCCGACAGCAAGGTCACCTTGACTCCGAATCGAGAAGCAGCAGGGGGTGCTGCAGCGGCTGAACGCGAGGTGGGAGAAGCGGATCGTCGATCGCGTGCGCGAGATCGTGCGGTCCGAGGCCGCGGCATCAGCGCGGATCGACGAGCTCGTCGAGTTCGTCGCCGACGCGGGACTCGAACCGCCCGAGCCCGCCGAACCGCTGCCGGTCATCGAACGAGATGACGTCCGGCTCGTCTGCTGGATGGCGGTCACTCCGTCATGACTTGCGGGAGGCGCAACGGTGGTTCGAGGGCCGTTTCGATGGCGTTCGTGCGTGCGTTCGAGGGCCCGTATACATGCCCGTCCGTGCACGAGCATGCCTGTGGGCATCTATTGGCTTGGACGCCTTCGCACGAGTTCGCAGGCCGGCAAGCTCGCCCCTTCGTTCTCGCGCAGCCTCGTGTGCGCCTTTTTTTTAGGTGGGCGGGTGCCCAAACCCTTTAGCCCTTTCGAGTGGGGCCGCGAAATAGGGCTCGATTTTCTATCCGATGAGCGCCGCCGTTTTTCACCCGTCCGACGAGTTCTCTACCTTGGGGGTGTGCAGTCTGACCTGACAACACAGCTTGCCGACGAGCTCGTCTTCATCAAGTGCTCCGAGTCGCTGGGCGTTGCCGACCGACTCTCGATCGAGATGATCGTTCGGACCGTCGAGCGGATTGAGGGGATCGAGAATGCACTAGCCGAGGACGGCGTCGTGGTGCGAGGCTCGAAGCGCCAGCCGAGGGCACATCCACTCCTCGGCATCGAGCGCCAACTCCGCGCAGACGTGACGCGTGAGCTCGAGCGGCTCGACCTGACGCCGGAGGCCCGTCGCCGCGCACTGGTGCGCGGAGAGTGGCCGACGGATAGCGCGCTCGCTGACCTTCTGACGAACGCGTCGCGTACATAAGCGCGAGCCAGGTGCGTCGGGCCCGGGTTGTCCGTTTCCGCGACCCGTTCCCGCATCTGCCTTTCTGACAATCGCCGCCAACAGCAGAGTCACGCGGATCTGATCCGATGGCCTTTCCGGCAGTCCTCGCATCGGGTTTGCCGTAGCCCTGCTCCGTTCGGTTCGGTCTGGAAGTCCGCGCCGCAGCGGCAACGACCGATACGTACGATGCCGGTTGAGCCATCCTCGTAATAGACCGTGTGGAGCATCAAGCCGCGGTAGTTGGCGTTGGCCTCAGCCTCGAATGTCTTCCATCGCGAGCGGCGCAGCTCGGCGCAACGTTGGCAGTTCTCCCCGCGGCCGCGGACGACGACGAGGCACCCGTCGCGGCCTTCGACGCTAGCCCAGAACTCGCGCCTTCGTTCTCGATCGAACACTTGAATGGCCGCTCTCCCGAAGCAGACTGTCAGGGGCGAGCGGTCAACGACTCGAATCTGGAGTCGTGTCCAACCACGCATGTAGAAAAGAGCGCGAGCAAGGGGAAACTCGAGGGTCTGCCCGATGCGCGACTCGAGCATTTCCCGACACGCGGCCTCAACCGCGTACGCCGCCGCCTCAGTCTCCGCGGCTTTGGGCATTTTGACACCAAAGGATTCCGCCTCAGCCCGGGTTGGCTCACGCGTGAATAGCGCCGCCCGCCAAAGGACGTCCGCCGCGCCGCGCACTTGGGTCGGAAACGAAGAAAGGTCGAGTCCGTGCCTGATTATCGCCCTATGAACTCCCATACACACCGAGTATCAACGCGTCACCCGACAGCACACCTGCGGTCGGTGGCAGAGCTTGCGAGCGAATGGGGCGTCCACCGCAACACGATCCACGCTCTCATACGTCGTGGAGAACTCCGAGCGGTCAGGATCGGACGACGCGTCCGGTTCCGCCCCGAGGACATCGACGAGTACCTCTCAAGGAGAACCCCGTGAGTGCCGAGGCCGCCCGAAGGCGGCATCGGAAGACGTTGGGAAGGCGTCTACCCTCGACCATAGCAAGTTGGCCGGACTGCAAGGCCAGGGATCAGGTGGTCGACTACCGGTCGATTGAAGCCAGAGCGAGGCGAGGGTGAGTGGGTCGCTCGTTCCTTCAGTCATGGAGAGACTCGGTGGTGGATAGCGCCCTCCCGAGCACTGCACGTCACGTCGCCTTGACGCTTTCGACGTTTATGTCTGGCAATGGCGTCTGCTGGCCGTCGAAGAAGACGATCGCCGCCAAGTGCGGGTTTGGATCGCTCAGAACCGTCGACCGAGCCGTCGATCAGCTTGAGGCAGCTGGACTCCTTGCGGTCAGCCGCAGCTACGGCCGTTCGTCGAACCAATATCAGGCACTTCTAACCGCGCACCACGAGCGCGGTTCAGACCACGTCAACCGCGCACTCAACGACACCCAACTACGCACTTGGAAGCCCGTAACCGCGCACGACGTGCCGGGGAAAGCACGGAACGCGAATGAACGCTCCAACCCTGAATATAAGAAGCGACAGAACTGCCCCATATGCGGGCCACTCAATGTCACCACCACACGACGGCTGATCGAACACCTGGAGGACGTTCATTGGGTCGAACCATCTCGGGCCCGCGAACTAGCGACTAACTCAAGCGCAACACCAGAACATTCGAAAATGGCTCAGGACGAGGTTGCTTGCGAGTGACGGAGGAGTGCCCCGTTGATCTTGTAGCGCGGCTTCGGTTGCCGGATGCGTTCCTGTCGAGAATGGATCTCGCGAGCCTAGGGCTCCCTCGTCGTGCTGTTGACGCGGTGTTTCATGGCTGTCCGGTCATCGTGCTGCCCGGCTACTCAAGGCCGCTGATACAAGTGGGCGACTACGTGCGATTCGTCGAAGGGCACACGTACCGGGATGATCGGGTCAGGCCGACGTGAGAGGGGCGTACACTCAGCGAGCGCGCTCTAGGAGAGAGCGCCCGGACGGGCTCCGCGGAACGGCGCCCGCCCGGACTAGACCGCGCCCTTAGCGGAGGTGGCGATCGTGCAAAGAACCGTAGGCGCGCTCGGAGCATCACGTGCCTAGTTCGTGGATCGAGCGGCGCATGGGCAGGCAGGGCGCTCGTTACCGCGTCGAGTACCGGCTCGGCGGCCGGGAGAGCCGCTCGAGATACGCAGGCTCGTTCGCGACGCGGACGGAGGCTCTCGCCCGGAAACGCTGGGTCGAAGGCGAGCTCGCCGCGATGCGCGTACCCGACCTCGGCGCGCTCAACGCCGAGCCGCAACGAGCTCTGACGATCGCCGAGGCGTGCGATCGGTGGCGCGCGTCACGGGTCGACGTGGCGGAGACGACGCGGGTGCTGCACCGTGTCGCGCTCGGACGGGTCGTGCCGATCCTCGGGACGTTGCGTGTCGACGAGGTGGGGGAGGGCGATGTTGTGCGGCTCGTCGTGGAGCTCGCCGCCGCCGGCAAGCGTCGCGAAACGATCCGCAAGAGCGTGAAGTACCTCGCCGCCGTACTCGACGACCACGGCGTCGATCCGAACCCGGCTAGAAGCCGTCGTGTGCGTCTCCCGCACGAGGAGGCCGAGGAGATCGTTCCGCCGCTCGCGACGCACGTGGAGGCCGTGTACTCGTGTACTGGCTGCTGGCGCCTGCCTACCGGCTGCCGCTGCTCTGGCTCGACTGGTCGGGTGCGAGGGTCGCGTCGATCGACTTGCTCGCCGTCGGTGACTACGACGAGCGCGACCGTCGGGTTAGGTTACGAACGTCGACGACGAAGACTCGCGCCGCGTTGTGGGTCGAGCTTTGCGATCCGCTTGCGGACGTTCTCGAAGCGTCGCTACCACCGCGTGAGGATCGTGACTCGGCCGCGCCGCTCTTCCCGGGCGCGAGCTCCGACCGGCTGAGGACCGCTATCGCGCGCGCGTGCCGCGCGTCCGCGATCCCGGTGTTTTCACCTCACGACCTCCGGCACCGTCGCATCTCGCTACTGCACCATCAGGGGCGATCATGGGCAGAAATCGGCCAGCTCATCGGTCAACGCAAGCTCTCGATCACCGCCGATACATACACCCACGTTCTGAGCGATGGCGCCGAAGTCAAATATTCCGTCTTTCGCTAGACAACGCCTTGCGACGCTCTCTTGAGGGCAGTCCGCGACGACGTTGCCCAACACGTCCTGGAATCAACGACGACCGCCGTGTGCCCCCCTCAGTGCACCCCTGGCGGGCGGGAAGACGCTGTTTTGCAGGGATGTTCGAGTCCAGGCGGGCCCACTCGGAACCATGCGGGATCGCGGACAGAGGCGATCCCGCGATCGTGTCCTAAGGACACCCCCCGTCGTCGGTAGCGCGAGGCCTTTCGGTGCATACATCTATTTCGTGAACGTGCAGCCCCGGAGTGCGCCGAGCGGGAGTTCGGGGCCGGACTGCGCCTCTGTGTTTGGTAGCCCGGTGTAATGGCTGCCGGATGCGGGGGCTCAATACGGCCAACTCATGAGCCAGCAACCTTCACGGATCTGCGAGGGCGAAAACTGCGTCCGCGAGCTCGACGGCCCGCGCCAACGGTTCTGCGAGGCGTGCAAGCAACGTTCGTGCAGACTGCGGGCTAAGGGAAGGTCGTCTGCTACAGGCCAGCAGGGCTGAGCGCGAAAACCACCACCGCTTGAAAGATAGGGCGAACGCCCCGTGCGCCGGCGCCTCGCCCCGCCTACGCTCGTTCTCGATCCGGCCCGCAGGGGAACCGACGAGGAGGACGTGATGCCGAAGACATCGAGAGAGACCGCTCCGAACGTGCAGCGAGTGGAAGGGATCGTCGAGGACCGAAGCGAGGAGCTCGACGAATACACGGTTAGCTTCACGCGGTGTCTCGGCGAGTTCGACGGCGCGCCGCTCTTGCGCGGCGCTGTCGACGACCGCTGCCAGTGCCCACACTGGGGCTACGTCATCGAGGGCAAGATCACCTTCCGCTTCCCCGACCGGGACGAGATCTACCAGGCTGGGGACGCGTTCTACGCACCGCCGGGGCACACACCGGTCACCCATGAGGGTTCAGAGGTCGTGATGTTCCAGCCGACCGACGCGTTGGCCAAGACCAGGGAAGTGATGATGGGGAATCTCCAGGCCATGATGGGCGAGCACGCCGCACACTAAACCCTGACCGGCTACGTCTCGGCCATCAGCCCGTGCTTCATCGCGAAGAGACTGGCGCGAGCGCGGTTCGAGGCACCGATCTTGGAGTAGATGTGCTCGATATGACCGCCCGCCGTCTTACGGGAGATCACGAGTTGCGCCGCGATCTCCTTGTTCGAGAGACCGCGGCTCAGCAACTGGAGAACTTCCACTTCGCGCTGGGTCAAACCCGCCGGCCACTCCCGCCGGCGGGTTACGCTGTGCCCGGCCGCTCGTAGCACGGCGTCGACCGCCTCGCCGTCGAGACGTCCCGCGGCGACCTCGGCTCGCAACTCCGCGGCCGCTTCCTCCGGAGAGAGCTCGACGCGATAGGGCCGCGGCTCCCGCATCGCCTGATACGCGTCACCCGCACCGATGATTCGTGCATGCCGCGAGATTGCGCTGCCGGACAACCCGCGGGGATAGCCCGAGCCGTCCATGCGCTCGCGATGCTGCACGGCGATCGCGCCGAGTGGCGCGAGCGTGGACGACGCGTGGAGCATTCTCTCGGTGATGTACGGGTACAGGCGAACACGCTCCCACTCACCGGCGCCGAGCGGCCCGCGCTTGTCCCAAATTGCGTTCGAGACTCCCAGCCGACCGAAGTCGTGGACTAGTCCCGCGCGGCGTAACAGGCGCACGTCGCTTGCCGGAAGCCCGAGGTCTAGCGCAGCAGCCTCGACAAGGCTTGCGACCGCCTGCGCGTGACCGACCGTGTACGGCGACTTCAGATCGATGAAGTTCGCGATCGCTTCCAACGCGGAGTCGAACTCCTCGTCCGAGAGGACGACCGCAAGGGACGGCTCCTCGTCGATCACGGCATCCCAGGCTCCGATCCCGTCCAGCCCGCCCAGGATCTCGTGCCCAGTCGTGCGGAGGATGGTCGTCAACTGGGGATCGAACTGCGTCCCACCGCGCTCCTCGGCGAGCGCGTTCGCAGCGTCCACTCCTCCGACGCGATGGGCGACCTCGACGAACTCCGCGAGCTGGGCGATTCTCGCCGCGATGGGGATTGCGTCGCCTTCGAGCTCGCCTGGCCAACCGCGGCCGTCCCACTGCTCGTACGCTGCGCCGACCGCATCGACCACGGGATCGGGCAGTCCGAGTTGCTCCGCCAGCGTTCGCGCTAGATCCGCATGATG
>JAYUAK010000361.1:0-3472 GCA_043741335.1 Actinomycetota bacterium | reverse complement strand
CTTGTCCGGGCGCGGGGACCATCACATCCAGCCCGAGAGGCGCCGCGTGCGGCGGCATGATCCCCAGGCGCGTCAGGCCGGCGAGCGCCAACACGGCGGCGTCCACGACACCTTCGCTCACCTTGCGCAGGCGTGTGTCGACGTTGCCGCGCAGATCGTCCACCGTCACACCCGGGAACGCCCGGAGCAGCTGGGCCCGACGGCGGATGCTGGACGTACCGATCACGGCGCCCGCCGGTAAGGAGGCTTCACGAAGCACGAGCACATCAGAGGGGTCCGCCCTCGGTGGAACGGCCGCGATCACCAGTCCGTCCTCGTCTTCGGCCGGCAGATCCTTGGCCGAGTGGACGGCCACGTCGATCTCCTCGCGTTCGAGCGCATCCAGGATCGTGTCGACGAACAGCCCTTTGAGACCTCCCGGCACGTCGGCGGACGGCGCCCCTTCGTCGCCCGACGTGGACATGGGCACGAGCTCGGACGACACACCGTGTTCGGTGAGTCGACGACGGACCTCTTCTGCTTGCGCGAGCGCGAGCAGAGATCGACGGGTGCCGATCCGAAGTGTCACGCGGTGTCGGGGTCGATGCCCAAGAGCTCGGCGAGCAGCCGCGCGTGTGCATCGCCCGCGCCGGGCTCGGAGTGCTCCTTCAGCCCGACGATCGGATCGTGCAGGAGCTTCGCGGCGATCCCGCGAGCCAGCGCTTCGACGGCGTCGCGTTCGTCGGGGGAGAGCTCGGACAAGCGGTTCGCGTAGCGTGCCAGCTCCGCTCGCACCGCCTCTTCGCCGCGACGCTGAACCGCTTGGATCAACGGGGCGAGCGCGTCCGATCGACGTCGCACCACCCAGCGCCGAACCTCTTCGGCGACGATCTCGTGGGCGCGAACGATGTCGCCTGCGGTCTCATCCCCGCGAGTCATCAGTCGCTCGCGGATGGAGAGGATGTCGATCAACGTCGCGCCGTCGAGCTCGCCGACCGAGGGGTCTACATCGCGAGGAACCGCAAGATCGACGAGCACGAGAGGCTTCGACCGCGTGTGGGCAAGCGCGGCACGGACCGTGTTGGCATTGATCACCGTTTCCGCGGCGCCCGTGGCCGAAACCACCACGTCGGCCTGGGCGAGCGCCGCCGACATCTCGTCGAGCGCCTCGTAGGAGTCGCCCGTTCGCACCGCCAGTGCGCGCGCGTGCTCGATCGAGCGGTTCAGCACGCGGATGCTGCCGACGCCTCGGCCGTGAAGGTGCTTCACGGCAAGTCCGGCCATCTGCCCCGCCCCCACCACCACGACGTCACGACCTTGCAGTGTCCCGAGCGCCTCCTCGGCCAGGTCGACGCCCAGGGCGACGAACGCGTCCGGGGCCGCGCCCAGCGAGGTCTCTGCCCGGACCCGCCGACCCGCTCGCCCCGCGGAGTGGAAGAGCGCCCGCAACGCTGTGCCCGCGGCATGTTCTGCCTCTGCGATGCGCAAGGCCTCCCGTACCTGCGCGTGGATCTGGGTCTCGCCGATCACCATCGAGTCCAGACCGGCGGCGACCGCGAACAGGTGATCGGCCGCGTCCTGTTCCCAATGGGAGTACAGGGGCTCGGCAAGCTCTTCCGCGCCGACCCCTCGGGTCTCAGTCAGCAGGCGCTTCAGCGCCAAGAACCCGGCGTGGTACGACGGGACGTTCGCGGAGATCTCGACCCGGTTGCAGGTGGACAGGATGACCGACTCGTCGATCGCGTCCATATCGAGCGCGTGACGGTAGGCCTTCGCGAGATCGTCGTCGGCGAACGAGAGCCGCTCCAGCAGCTCGATCGGTGCGCGACGGTAGCTGATACCGAGGGTGAGGATGGGCATAGACGGTCCGAAGGATTCTAGTCGCCCGGGTCAGCGGCCCGCGGCTCGACGGCAGGGCTGGCTGAGTCCTCGTCGAACCGGAACGGACCGAACGGCGTTGGGTCGAATGGCGGTTCGCCGCCGCCGACCATCGACGCGACCAGCTTCGCCGTTCCCGCTCCCAGGATCACGCCCTCCGAGCCGTGACCGGTCGCGACGATCAACCCGTCCCGGACGTGGCCGATCAGCGGGCGTTCGTCCGGCGTGATGGGCCGGAGTCCCCACCACGAGGACAGGACGGGCGCGTCGGTAAGCGACGGCACCAGCCGGATCGCCGCCTGGAGCTGCCGCTGGGGAACGGTTGGATCCTCGGGCTCGGGCGTGACCCAGGCCTGACGCGACGAGCCGACGAGCACCGTGCCGTCGCGGTGAACGTGGAGGATGGCGCCGACCTCGGCGCTGGGCATGCCGGTGTCGGCGACCTCGCGCGCGAGTGGGCGCACGACGGCCTGCCGCCGCTCGGGTCCGGTCCGCCACCCGGCCTGTTCGACCAGATGCGTGAGCAGTCCGGGCTGGGCGACACGAACGATCCAGCCGCGGGCTCCGGAGACGGGAAGGCGCACGCCGATCGGACCCAACAAGGACGACGACCACGGCCCGGCGGCGACGATCACGACGTCGGCATCGATTCGGCCGTCGTCGGTGACGATACCGACGACGGTCCCGTCGCGTTCGAGCAATGCGCGAACGCTGAGGTGGTGGTGGATCTTGGCGCTCGCCGCCTTGGCGGCGAGCGCCAGCGCAACCGTGAGCGCTGCGGGATCGAGCCGGTGGCCTTGATCCAGGAGCCACCCGGCGGCCACGTCGCGCGCGATGGCCGGTTCGACGTCGTGAAGTTCGGCGGGGTCGAGCGTCCGCACCGAGACGCCGTGGGCCTTTGCCACAGCCAGCTCGGGTTCGGCTCGCGCCACCGCTTCCGCGTCGAGCGCAACGAGCAGATGGCCGACCGGTTCGCGATCGATCCACACCGGCAGTGCCGCCGACGCCGCGACCTGCAGGTATTCCGGGAGCGTGGCACGAGCCATCGGCTCCAACGCGGGATCGTCGGGCAGGACGAACCATCCTTGGTTCCGCCCGGACGCCCCCGCAGCCAGCTCGTCGCGCTCGATCAGCGTGACGCTCGCGCCGGAACGCGCCAACTCGTAGGCGCATGCGGCCCCGATGATCCCGCCACCGACGATCACGACGTCCGGCACGGGTTGCTCCTATGTCAAGCCGCCTCGGCGGTCAAGCCGTCGGCGGGTGAGTGCATCGACGTCAGGGTCTTGAACACGACCTTGGAGAGCTGTCGCTTCAGGCACCGGATCGCCTCGGTCTTGGACTTGCCCTCGGCGCGTTTCTTGGCAACGTAGTCCTTGGCCGGCTCGTGGATCCGCAACTGGTGACGGCGATCCGATGCAGGGCCGCGTTCAGCTGACGGTTGCCGCGTCGATTGAACCGATGCCGGTGGGTGGCTCCCGAAGACGCGGGCACCGGCGCCGTGCCCGAGTAGCGGGCGAAGTGTCCCTCGGTCGGGAACCTCACGACCTGGGCGGTCTCCGCGACGATCTTGGCCGCGGTGAGCGAGCCGCACCCCGGGATCTCAAGGAGCGCG
>JAYUAK010000360.1:0-3476 GCA_043741335.1 Actinomycetota bacterium | reverse complement strand
GTCGCGATCGGCGGGCAGATCGTCGTCCTCGCGCACCCCGCCGCCTATCGACCGCTCATCGCGCCCGGCGAACTTCTGTTCCCGGTCGTCGCCGTGATCGTCCTCATAGCATTCCTTGCACCACAACGCTCCGAGGCCTCCCGAGCGCGTCGTGCGACCGACCGCGCACAGGAGGTGATGGGCGGTCGAGCCGAGATCGCCGCCATGATCGCGCACGAGGTCCGCGGTCCCGTCAGCACGGTCCGTGGTTTGGCCGGCACGGCTCTTGCCCACTACGACCGGCTGACCGACGACGAGCGGCGCGAGTTCTTGAGCCTGATCGAACAGGAGTCGCGTGTGCTGCTCGCCACGGTGACGCAAGCCTCCACCGCGCTCAAGATCGACGCGGCCACCGTTCGCTATCAGATCCGCGCGCACGACCTTGGAGCCACGGTTCGCGAAGGGATGGACGCCGCCGACATCGCCGGTCATCCGATCGAGGCCGACGTTCCCGAAGGGATCGAGGTGACGCTCGATCGGCGATGGATCGCGGAAGCGGTTCGCCAGCTCGTGGACAACGCGGCGAAGTTCTCGCCTCCCGACGCCGCCATCGGTATCGTGGCGCGAGCCGACGACCGCGAGGTCACGATCGAGGTGACCGACCACGGTCCGGGGATCCCCTCGGATCGGCGGAACGAGGTCTTCGGCAAGTACCCGAACTGGCGCCCGGACGGATATGAGGACGCCGTGGGCTCGGGGCTCGGGTTGTTCATGGCCCGCGGTATCGTCGACGCGCACAAAGGTGACGTGCACATCGTCGAGGTTCCTGGTGGGGGTACGATGCTTCGCGTGAGGCTCCCGAGGGAGAACTAGGTGGCAGACGAACCGCGTCCCGTCAGGCTCCTCATCTGCGACGACCATCGGGTGCTCACCGACGCGCTCGCGATCGTTGTGGGGCTCGACAGCGGGCTGGAGCTGGTTGCGCCTCCCGTACAGGATCCGCGCGCCGCGATCGCGCTCTGCGCCGAGTTGCTCCCCGATGTGGTGCTCATGGACATCGACTTCAAGGACGAGATGTCGGGGATCGAGGCCACCCGGAAGATCAAGGAGATCTCCCCTGCAACGAAGGTCGTGATCATGACCGCGCACGACGAGGACCGGTTGCTCGTCGATGCGGTGGAGGCCGGCGCGTCCGGATTCCTGAGCAAGGACGATGCCGCGCAAGAGTTGCTCTCGGCGGCGAAATCCGCTGCAGACGGCGAGGTGCTGATCGACCCGCAGACGCTCGCGCGTCTGCTTCCCCAAGTGGCTCGCGAGCGAGAGTTGACGCGCGACGCGATGAGGCTGCTGCAGGACTTGACCGAACGCGAGCGGGAGATCCTCGGGCTCCTGGCCCAAGGGAGGCGCAACGACGACATCGCCGCGCAGCTCTACATCAGCCCGCAAACCGTGCAAACCCACGTGCGCAACATCCTCGGCAAGCTCCGCGTGCACTCCAAGCTCGAAGCGGTGGCCTTCGCGGTCCGCCACGGCGCGATCACCGTCTAGCGCCTCCCGACCTAGCCTGCCCGAAACTTTTTTCCTACGACCTTCGCCCCTTTGAGTTGCCATTCCCCGACAACAGCACTGTTCCCCTTTCACGGAACCCACGTGCACCTTTTGCGTTGAGGTCGCGACTCATTGTGTTGCCTTCTCACACATCGGGTAGGCTGGCTGTTGCTCGATGACGGATACCCCCCCGCCCCAGATCCCTTGCAGCGCATTTAAGACGAGCCATCAGACCTCCGAAATCTCCCTTGCCCAAAGAGGGCGACGGCCCAGGGCCGCAGGAAGGGACCGAGGAGGTCTGGTATGAGCAGGATCCACCGCATGAGCCGGGGGCGGAAGACGCTCCTGTCGCTGTTGTTGGTCGGCGCGATCGGAGCGGTCGCCGGCATCGGAACGTTCTCTGCGTTCTCGGCCACAACCGTGAACTCGGGCAACTCGTTCGACGCAGGCACCGTGTCGATCTCCGACAACGACGCCGGTAGCGCGATGTACACCATCGCGAACGCGGCACCGCTCGTTCCTGTCGTGAGATGCATCCAGGTCACCTACACCGGTTCTCTGGCGGCAGACGTGCACCTGTACGCCTCAGCCGTCGGCGCGGTCGGACCGTTCGTCGACCTCACGATCGACAAGGGCACCGGAGCCACCGTGTTCCCGAACTGCGCGGGCTTCGTGCCCGACGCTACGCCCAACATCTACACCGGAACGCTCGGAGCCTTCGCCGCCGCGAACACCAACTTCGCGACCGGCACCGCCGCGTTTCCCGGCGTGCAGACCGCGTGGAACCTCAACAACGTGGTCGTGTACCGATTCACGCTGACCCTGCAGAACAACCCCGCAGCGGTCGGTCTGACCTCGGGACTGCACAGCTTCACGTGGGAGGCACAGAACCAGTAATCGCCTCAGCCAAGGACTCAGCCAAGGACTCAGCAGGAGTCGGGCGGGTCGCGCAAGCGACCCGCCCGAACCCTCGACGGGATCCGCTCGAGGGAGGGAAGCAACACAGCAGGGAGGGCAGTATGAGCAGGATCCATCGCATGAGCCGGGGGCGGAAGGCGCTCCTGTCGCTCCTTCTGGTCGGTGCGATCGGCACCGTCGCCGGGATCGGGACGTACTCCGCGTTCTCGGCAACCACTGTGAACCCGGGCAACAGCTTCGCCGCGGGCACCGTCGTGATCTCCGACAACGACGCGAACGTCGCGATGTACACCATCGCCAACGCCGCGCCCACCGTCGCCGTCACCCGATGCATCCGCGTGACCTACACGGGATCACTTCCGTCGACGGTCAAGCTCTACGCGAGCACGGCGATCGGCGCCATCGGGCCGTTCGTGGACCTGGTGATCGACAAGGGCACCATGCCCGTCGGCACCGCGTTCCCCACCTGCACGGGCTTCGTCGCCGATGCCGGAGGCTCGATCTTCACGAACACGCTCGGCAACTTCGGGACGACCCGGACGAGCTTCTTGAACGGAGTCCAGGCGTTCCCCGGCGTGCAGACCGCGTGGAACCAGAACGACACGCTCGTGTACCGCTTCACGCTGACCCTGCAGAACAACGCCGCCGCGGCGGGCCTGACGTCGGGCCTTCACGACTTCACCTGGGAGGCACAGAACCAGTAGATCGACTCAGCGGGAGTCGGGCGTCGCGCGAGCGACCCGCCCGAACCCTCCTCGGAGGGTCCGAGCCCATCACTCCTTCCAGGGCTCGGACCTTCCGAATGGAGGACGTCTCGGGAGGGACAACGAAGTGGAACGACGGATGAACAACCAGCGCACCGCGAAGCGGATCCGGACCGTCGGGTTCCTGCTCGGCTTGGCCGTCGCGGCCAGCGTGGTCGGCGCCTCGAAGATCCCCGCGGGAGCCGGCGTCTTGGGCGCCGACATCTCGATGGTCGTGGCGCCCACCGGGGAGCTCGGCGTGAAGCATCCCGGGAGCGTGTTGGCAGG
>JAYUAK010000359.1:0-8119 GCA_043741335.1 Actinomycetota bacterium | reverse complement strand
GTGGAACCGGTTCTTGGGCTCATTCATCGGCGGGATCTCCTGAGGACCGCGTCCTTCACTTCATCGGCTTCCTCGATCTTCACGATAAGCGTCGAGATCACGAACACAAGCACGCCCGCGAGAACCCCCGCGGCGACCTGGAGCAGGCGGACCAGCGTGTTCGCGTCGGTGCCGAACACCGATCGGATCCCGGCGGCGGCCAGGAGCGCCGCGCAGGCCGCGAGGATCGACGCCGGGATCACTCGCACGAGTGTTCGCGCGATCCGCCGGCCGTCGACGTGGCCGAGTCGTCGCCGAAGCAGTATCAAGCACACGATGGTCGCGAAGAGGTACGAGGTGGCGTGACCGAGCGCGAGCCCAGGCAGTCCCCATCCGAGGGAGACGTAGACTAGATCCGCGCCGACGTTCACACATGCAGCCGCGATGTTCACGAGCGCAGGCGTTCGTGTGTCCTGCATCGCGTAGAACGTCCGCGTGAGCAGTTGGAACGCCGAGAAGAACGGTAAGCCCAAGGCGAACGCCTGCAGCGTCTTCGCGGTCAGCTCCACTCCCGCGGGGCCGGCGCGACCGTGCAGGAGCAGCAGGCGAACGATGGGGAGGGCCAGCGCGACATAGCCGAGCGCAGCCGGCACGATGACCACGACCGTATCTCGCAGCCCACGGGAGAAAAGCGTACGAAGCTCCTCCCGGTCGCCGTCGGCCCAGCGACCGGACATCGCCGGGAGAAGGGCGGTGAAGATGGACACCGCGACGATCGCGTGCGGCAGCTGGAACAGGATGAACGCGCTCACGTAGACCTGATACCCACCGGGCGGGAACTTACCGGTGAGCACGATGATGACGACGTACGCCAGCTGGTTGGCCACCACGTAGACGACGACCCAGAGCGCGAGCTTACCGAGACGGCGAACCGCCGGATGGTTCCAGTCGAAGCGGAGGTGCCATCGGAACCCCAATCGTCGGAGCGAGGGCCACAGCGCGAGCGTCATCGCGACGACGCCGAAGGTGGTGCCGGCGGCCAGGACCGTTTTCTCGGCGAGCGTGATGTCCTGGAGGGTGTGTTTGCCCGCGCCAACCAGGAGCGCGTAGATCCCGAACGTCGCGATGACTGCCAGGTTGTTGAGGATCGGAGCGAACATCGGAACCGTGAACTTCCGCTCGGCGTTGAGCAGACCGATCGCCACCGCCCCCACGCCGTAGAACACGATCTGCGGCATGAACCACCGAAGGAAGAACGCGCCGAGGGCGATCTGAGCCTCTTTGTTCCCTGCGTGAGAGGCGACCAGGTAGAGCCGGATGATCTGCGGCGCAAAGAGCGCGCCCAGGATGGCGACGGCGCTGAGGATCACGAGAGACAACGTGAGGACTCGGTCGGCGACGAGCCACGCCTCTTCTCGCCCATGCTTCTGGAGCCACTCCACGAAGACCGGGACGAAGACAGACGTGAGGATTCCACCCAGCACCAATTCGTAGACGATGTTCGGGGTGGTGTTGGCCATCGTGTAGGTGTTGCCGAGGACGCTCACCCCGAGCGCTGCGAACTGCGCCACCAGTCGGAGATATCCGGTGACGCGCGAGAGCGTCGTGCCCACGGACATGAGGGCGGTGTTGCGCACGAAGGCGCCGCGCGAGTCTTCCACAGGAAGCGCGATCGGCGTGGGTTCTAGCTGGTCGGTCGTCTGAACAACCTCCTCGACCAAAGAGCGATGAGCACCAGCGCCGCCGCCACTGTCACCGCGACGGCGATGCGGTTCACCGACATCGAACGGACCGTGAGCGTCGTCTGTTGGATCGGCCGTCCCGATGGCGCTCGGAGCACCACCTGGATCGTGCCCTGACCGGCGACGAGGGCCGTCGCTTTGAATGTCACGATCTGGTTCGGCTCGGTGAGCGTCACGCTCTGTCGATCGCCGTCGGGGAACCGGAACCGATTGGAGCGCAACTGCACGATGAAGGTGATGGGCAGGTCGCCGGGATCGCCCATCCGCAACGGGATGGACGCACTGTCGGACAGGAAGGTGAACGTCTGGCTGGTGTCCGGCACCGCGTGGGCGAAGACATCGTGCGTCTCGATGTTCACCTTGTCGATCCATGCGCGTCCGATGTCTTCGTTCCCCAGGTATGCCGCGGACTCGGCATAGAGCAGATCGTGGCTCAAACGGTCGGGGGCGAGGCTCGGCTGTACCAGCATCGACCGGAACGCGAGCAGATCTCGGCGTTCGCGCTTGATGGCCTGCACGTACTCGGGCGCGAAGCGATCCGTCGCGGGAACAGCGAGGGAGCTGGGTGCCGGCGGCGGGATCTGCGCGACCAGGTCGGTCGCGCTCATGGGCCGCAGGAACGGGGCAGACGAGAGGCGTCCGAGGAACGCGCCCCAAAAACGCGAGGGAAGACCCGCGGGAAGCGAGATCGCGATCCCACGAGGCTGCGACGGGACCGGTTGCTCACGCCAGATAGTCGCGAGCTCGCCGAGCGTCGCCTGAGCCGCACGTGCTGGATCGGCGAGGAAGGCCGTCTGCGCCAGCAATGCTTGGGTCCCGGGGTCGGGAAGGACGAGCGCGACCGTTCGCCCATCGACGTTGAGGGAAGCTGTGGGCAGCGGCGCGAAATCGTTGGGTTGTGGAGGGCGGGCCACCGTGTCGGCGTTCCCCAGGATGGTGGATGCGCCCAGCGCGGTGAGGGCCCCAACCGCCGCGTCGTCGAGCGCGGCCCCCGGCGGTCGTACCACCGCGGATCCCGGCTCGATGCCCAGGATCTGGCGCACCGTGTCGCGACCGGTCGCCAGTTGCACTGACAGATCCGACGAGAGTCCGCTCGCGAGCAACGAGGGGATGGTCGGGCCGGAGAAAGGCATCGCGGTGACGTGGACGGCCGGTGAGGCGACCACGTGCCGGAGCTGGGTCAGAAGGGCGGCTGCGTCGGCGGCCGGCCCGGTTCCGTTCGCCACCTTCGTGCCGTCGACGCGCTCATATCCGTCGGCCATCCGGTCGAGCTGATCGAGCAACGCGGGCTCCACTACCAGGTCGACGACGCCGAGAGATTCACCTGCCATCCGGTCGAGCGCGGCAACCTCCGCGCGCAACGTCCCTTCCGGGGCGATCGCGGCTTCGAAGGCGGGGTCGATCAGGCGTCCGTCGGGACCGAACGCGATGGGAGCCTCGAGCTCGATCGTCGTGGAGACCATGAGCGGGGCTTCGGGCGTCCGTACGAGGAAGATCACGGCGGTGTCGACCGCCGCGATCAGCGCTCCGCTGCTCCGAAGATCCACCCGGAGCGGGTAGACGAGCGAATCGCCTGGGCTGATCCCACCAACCGTGGAAAGGTCGAGCAGGGGCGTCCGGAACCGGCGTGAGCCGCCCGGCTCGAGCGTGCCCGTCTCCGGGAACACCTTGGCGAAGATCGGCAGTCCCGGGCCGTCGGTCAACGACGTCTCGTACACCGTGCGGGAGCGGACGGCGTCGCCGATCGTCACCCCGAGCGTGAGGTCTCCGATCGCGGTCGCTCCCGAGTTGTCCGCGCGGACCGCCACTTCGAGCACGGGGTCCGCCAAGGTGTTCCACGGCGTCTGCGACACGAGCGTGAGCGTGACTGAAGCCGTCCCTTGGGCGTGCCCGGACGGAGCGGCCACGAGCGTCGTGACCAGGAAGATCGCGATCGCGAGGAGGCCCCGGGCGGTCCGATGCATCGTCATGGCGGCGCTTTATCGTAGCGGTCGCGCTCCAACAGGCCCGCAACGGGGGCGCAACAGCAACCGAGCAGCGACGATCAGCGGAGATGCTCGGCCGCGCGACCGAGGACCTCGCGCTCCCCGCGGTATGCGGCGCGCTTCAACGCCCGTTCCAAGGGGAACCATTTCACGTCTTCCATCTCGTCGTCTCGGTCGTTCGGATCGCCGCCGGTGGCGCGCATCAGGAAGAAATGAACCATCTTGCGGATCCGGACCTCCTCCCACACATAGAAGTAGCGGGTTTCCCCGAGCGATGCCTCGATCTCGGCCTCGATCCCCGTCTCCTCGCGCACCTCGCGGACCGCGGCCTGCTCGGGCGTTTCGTCGGCCTCGATGCCGCCTTTGGCCAAACCCCAGGCGAGGTCGCCCCGGCGTGTGCGGCGCGCCGCCAGGATCACCTCGACCTCATCGTCCTGGCGACGGTAGACGACCCCGCCGGCTGAGACTTCCATCCGGGTGGCGGAGGTGGTCGAACGTGATCCTCCGCCGCTCGGGCGACCGGCCTTGGAGTGGGCGGCCTTGCCTTTGGCTGAGGGCTTCGGCGCGTCGGCCGGCTCCTTCTTCGTCGGTTTCTCCGGGACGCGGGGGCTCGGCGTCGCAGAACCCTGCCGGCGTCGCTTTCGAGGCGGTCGACCCACCGTCAACCCTCGACGCCGGAGCTGGTTTGGCTCGTCATCGACGGGATTCTATGCGCCGAAGCAACCTCGCCTCCCGTTCAGTCGAAAGCGGTGCCAACTTCGGCTTTGGGAGTGGAGGCAACGTGCCGATGGTTCAGGCGTACGCACGATCGTGGTTGCCGCACGTGCAGCCGCGGCCGACAGGAGAAGGATCCATGGAGATCAACGAGCTGCTCCGCTACACAGTGGAACGAGGGGCGAGCGACCTGCACCTGAAGGTCGGCAACGTCCCGTTCCTGCGCGTGGACGGCGAGCTGCAGCCCACGCAGTTCCCGACCCTCACGGCAGCCGACGCCGAAGCCTTCGGCATGGAGCTGATGTCCGAACACAAGAAGCGGGAGTTCGCGGCGTCGAGCGAGGCCGACCTCGGCGTCACCCTCGCCGGAGTCGGACGGTTCCGGGTGAACGTCTTCCGCCAGCGCGGCGTCGTTGGTCTGGCGATCCGCCGAGTGCGATCGGAGATCCCGACGTTTGAGGAGCTTCGGCTGCCCGAGGTCATGAAGACGCTGGCTGATTCGCCGCGCGGACTGGTCCTGGTCACGGGACCGACGGGAACGGGGAAGACGACCACCATCGCGTCGATGATCGGGCACATCAACAGCACGCGGCGCTGTCACATCGTGACGGTCGAAGACCCGATCGAGGTCGTGCACGAAGATGCGCTGTCCATCATCCAGCAGCGCGAGATCGGGATCGACACCGACTCGTACGCGAACGCTTTGCGCCACGTGATCCGGCAGGATCCCGACGTGATCTTCATCGGGGAGATCCGCGACCCCGAGTCCGCGCTGTCGGCCATCCAGGCAGCCGAGACGGGTCACCTGGTCATCTCGACGTTGCACACGATCGACTGTGTCGAGACGATCAACCGGATCCTGGACCTGTTCCCGCCCTCGCAACAGCGTGAGGTGCGCTCCTCGTTCGCTGGATCCCTCCGCGGGATCGTCGCGCAACGGTTGGTGTCTCGCGCCGACGGCAAAGGCCGCGTCCCCGCAGTGGAGGTATTGATCAACACCGGTCGCATCTTCGACCGGATCGTCGATCCCGACGAGACCGACTCGATCCCCGAAGTCATCGCGGACGGCGACTACTACGGGATGCAGACGTTCGATCAGGGCTTGGTCCAGCTCGTGAAGGAAGGTCTGGTTGCGGAGGATGAAGCACGTCGCGCTTCGACGAACCCCCACGACTTCGACCTGGCGCTCATGGGCGTCATGGACCGTCGCGCATCGATCGGTCAGCGGGCAGCGACGCCGACCTCTTAGGACGCGAGCTCGCCCGAGGCACGCATCGCCCGGAGCTCCATCGGGTGTCGCCGGTACCCGTACGGGATCACCAGCAACAGATAGACCGGGATGAACAGCGGTCCCCAAGCGCAGAACTGCTTGATGTGATGTCGCTCGTGGATGGACAACGTGCCCGTCACCGGGACTGCCGACACGATGACGAACCCGATCGTCATCGCGGTGCGATGCAGGCGTGGCATCAGCGCGGTGACGCCACGGGGCGCTTTGTCGAAGATGACCGCGCCGTCGAGACGGGGCACCTGGAACGTGAACAACCCCACGACGAGGCCGAGGAGCGTGTTCGGCAGCGTCCAGAGGAACCCCAGCCAGACCGGCATCTCCGTCACGCTATCGTGCGGGCGCCAAAGGATCGCCCGAGGGTCGAAGGGTATCGTGATGCCGTCATGACCACGCTCGATGTCGACCCCCTTGCGAAAGAGCTCGGCGAGCGATTCGTCGCCGCGGGGTTTGAGCTGTACCTGGTCGGGGGCGTTGTGCGCGACGCCATCCTCGGCCGCGCGTCACCGGACCAGGACCTGGCGACGTCCGCGAAACCGCACGAGACCACCAGGCTGCTCCAGGAGTGGGCGGACAATCGCTATCACGTGGGCGTGCGGTTCGGCACCGTGGGTGCTCGCAAAGACGGTCGGATGTTCGAGATCACGACGTTCCGCGAAGAGGTCTATGCGGAGGAGCACCGCAAGCCCGCCGTGACGTTCGCGAAGGACATCCAGACCGACCTCTCGCGGCGAGACTTCACGATCAACGCGATGGCCGTACGGCTGCCCGACGGCGAGTTCGTCGATCCGTTCGGTGGCGTGAAGCATCTGGCGGCGAAGACGCTCGACACGCCGCTCGAACCCGAGGTCGCGTTCTCGGACGATCCGCTACGGATGTTGCGCGCCGCTCGTTTCGTCTCGCAGCTGGAGGTGACGCCGTCCGAGCGGGTGGTTCGGGCGATCGCCGAGATGCGACACCGCCTTTCGATCGTCTCGGCCGAACGGATCAGAGCCGAGTTGGATGGGTTGCTCGTGGGCGCGAAGCCTTCGGCCGGGTTGCGTTTGATCGTCGACACGGGCCTCGCCGATGAGTTCCTGCCGGAGCTCTCGGCCTTGCAGCTGGAGCAAGACCCTGTGCATCGGCACAAAGACGTGCTCCAGCACACGTACGCGGTCGTCGAACGGTGTGACTCGACGGACCTGGTGCTGAGGATCGCCGCGCTCCTGCACGACATCGGAAAGCCGAAGACGCGCTCGATCACGCCCGAAGGCGTGCAGTTCCATCACCACGAGGTCGTGGGCGCGCGGATGGCCGATACGCGTCTGCGTGAGCTTCGTTACTCGAACGCCGTTGTCGACGATGTCCGGACGCTGGTGGAGCTCCACCTCCGATTCCACGGCTACGGTGACGGGTGGACCGACGCGGCGGTTCGCCGATACGTACGCGACGCAGGTCCACTGCTCGATCGGCTGAATCAGCTGACCCGCGCCGACTGTACGACGCGCAACGCGGCGAGAGCCGACCGGCTGGAGCAGCTCCAAGATGAGCTGGAGGAACGGATCGCGCGCCTGGCCGAGGAGGAGAATCTGGAGGCGATGCGACCTCCGATCGACGGTGGGCAGGTGATGGAACACCTGGGTATCCCCCCCGGCCCGGTCATCGGGGAGGCGCTCGCCTATCTGTTCGAGCTGCGGATGGAGCGAGGGCCGATCCCCGAGGACGAGGCGTTCGCGCTGCTCGACTCATGGGCCAGGGACCGTGGCATGGGGTGAGCCCACAGCCGGAGCCACAGGTTGTCTTGTCAGCGTGCCGATAGGAAGACGTGGACCGGACCTGGACATCGTTCGCCTCGCGGCTGCGTGAGGCTCGCAGCACCGACGGTGGCTTCGGGCCGCGCCCAGGACAGCCGTCGGAACCGGAGCCCACGGCGCTCGCGACGTTCGCGCTCGACGACGCGGATGGACGGGCGTGGCTGAGCGCGCACCAGGTCGACGACGGCTCAGTGTCGTTCGACGCGGCGATCGTGGTGAACGACTCGGCCACCGCCTTTGCAGCGATCGGGTTCGAGGCCGGGGACTCACGCGAGCGGGCGCTCGATCACCTGGAGGGAACGCTCGCCCGTTCGGTCCGGTCCACGGCCGCCGTTCCGCACGACGCTTCTCTCCGCGGATGGGGATGGACCGAGGACACTGCCGGGTGGGTCGATCCGACGTCGCGCGCGACGCTGGCGTTGCGGCTGATGCGCTCCGACGCTCCGGCGATCGCCGATGGCCTCGGTCTGCTCCACGATCGTGAGACGGTCGGCGGTGGGTGGAACTACGGCAACCGTGTCGTGTTCGGCTATGACCTGTGGCCGTACGCACAGACGACGGCTGCCGCGCTCCTCGCACTCCAAGGGACGAACCCGGAGCTGGAAGAGCGCGGCATGG
>JAYUAK010000358.1:0-3490 GCA_043741335.1 Actinomycetota bacterium | reverse complement strand
GGGACGGCGAAATCGACATCTGGTGTCACAGTGCGACCGTGAAGACGGTGTTCTTGAGCCGTTGGTTGGTCGAGAGGTGGGGTGGGACAGGCTCCTGGATCATTCGAGCATGTTGGCCGTACCGCCTCGGCCAGCGGCCGCACTGGCTGATCAGATTGTCCACGCACGCCGTCTGCCTGTGAGTTCGCTGGTGGGCCATTAGGGAGTGGGCGGCCCGAGGGGATTCGACCCCAAACCATTGGATTGAGAGTCTTGTTCGTGAGTGCAGGTCAAAGAGGTCGCGACGTTCCAGACCGCGCGCGCGTCCTGGTTGCACTGGTCGTCAGGAAGCACGATCTCACCGGCCCTTATTGGAGTCGATGAGTCGCGGCGTCGTTCTCGGGAGAGTACGAAACAGGAGAGAGAAAGAAGTAAGGGCGACCCGTGGCTCGGTCATCCAGATCCGACGTCAAAGATCAGGCGAGCAAGGTGGGCCCCCGGGGATTCGAACCCCGAACCTGCGGATTAAGAGTCCGTTGCTCTGCCGGATTGAGCTAGAGGCCCGACGCAGTTTAGCAACTGCCACCGAAGCGTTTCTTTGGGGTGACCGAGGGGACTTGAACCCCCAGCCTCCAGGACCACAACCTGGCGCTCTAACCACTTGAGCTACGGCCACCACGTGCAGCTCCCACGATACCAATGTGTCTTTGGCGCGTTCCTTTGCGCGTTCCTTGGCGCGTTCCCAGGCCTCGGGCGGTGGGGTATCATCCATCCAGGTTTGAACCGCCGTTCAATAACAAGCTTGCGGGTCGTCCCGCGGGGAGCGTGCGGTTCGTCGCGAGGAGGCGAAACCCCATGGTCGTCAAGGAGACGATCGACATCGACCTCGATCGGGTAGACGTGCTGATCGAGGAGGAAGAAGCAAAGCTCGAGCCCAAACACCGCGCATCGATCGCGTATCGCGAGGTCGCGGAGCGCACGATCGCCGGAGGCGTCGCGTCCAGCTGGCAGGCATCACCACCGCATGCGATCTACGTCGACCACGGGCTGGGCAACCGCCTGTGGGACATCGACGGCAACGAGTACGTCGACTTCCATCTGGGCTACGGCGCCATGGTCGCCGGCCACGCGCACCCCAAGATCGTGGAGGCCATCCAGCGCCAGGCCGCGTTGGGCACCCATTTCGCGCAACCCACGAAGCACCTCGACGCGGTCGGGGACAACCTGGTGGAACGGTTCGGGTTGCCGCTCTGGCGGTTCTGCAATTCGGGGACCGAGGCGACGCTCGAAGCAACGCGTCTCATGCGAGCCAACACCGGGCGCGAGATGCTCATCAAGATCGAGGGGACCTATCACGGGCATCACGATTCGCTGATGTTCTCGGTCGGCCCCGACCCCGCGAAGATCGGCCCGCGTGAGCATCCGAACACCGTTCCGCAGGCTCCTGGCATCCCGAAGGCGATGGCTGGTCTCGTTCGCGTGGTGCCGTTCAACGACCTCGACGAGGTGCGCCGCGCGCTCGAAGAAAACACGGGCAAGGTCGCCGGCATGATCATCGAGCCGGCCATGATGAACTGCGGCGTGATCCTGCCGGAGCCCGGCTACCTCCAGGGCCTGAAGGATCTGCTGCATCAGCACGGCGCCTACCTGGCGTTCGACGAGGTGAAGACCGGCGCGACGATCGCGTACGGCGGTGCCGTCGAGGCGTTCGGCGTCACGCCCGACATCGTCTGCCTGGCAAAGGCGATCGGCGGCGGCGTTCCGTGCGGAGCGATCGGCGCCGCACGCGAGCTGTTCCGGCCCGTCTTGGAAGACGAGTACGACATGGCCGGCACGTTCAACGGAAACCCGCTGACGATGGCCGCGTCGAAGGCCACGCTCACCGAGGTTCTGACGCGCGACGCGTACGACCAGTTCAACGCCACCCACAAGCTCCTCGCCGACGGATGCGGAGCGGTGATCGAGAAGTACGGGCTGCCGGCGTACGTCACCGGCATCGGCGCCAAAGGTTCGGTGATCTACAGCGCCACGCCCGTGCGCGAGTACCGCGACGCCGTCGGGATCGACGAGCGGATCACGTACATCGCGTGGCTGTTCCAGCAGAACCGCGGGGTGTTCAAGTCGCCGTGGACGAAGCAGGAGACGTGGACGACCTCGGTCTTCCACACCGACGACGACGCGAAGCGTTACGTGGACAACTTCGAGGAGCTCGCGGCAGCCCTGGCGTCGTAGGCTACGGCGGCCATGGACGATCTGATGGGGGCCGAAGCATGAGCGTGCGCGAGGCGGTCGAGATCGACCTGTCGCTCGTCGAGGAGCTGACGAAGCGCGAGACGGCGGCGCTCGACGACAAGCATGTCAAGAGCCTGGCCTACCGCGAGGAGGCGAAGCGTCGGTTGCCCGGAGGCGTCAGCTCGTCCTGGCAATCGTGGCCGCCGCATCCGATCTACGTGCGCCGCGGAGAGGGCTCCCGCGTCTGGGACATCGACGAGAACGAGTACCTCGATTACCACAACGGATACGGCGCCATGATCATGGGGCACGCGCATCCGAAGATCGTCGAAGCGGTGCGCGCACGGGTCGGTCTGGGCACGCATTTCGCGCAACCGACCGAGGACGCGCTCATCGTGGCCGACGAGTTGGCGGCGCGGTTCCAGCTGCCGTTCTGGCGCTTCGGCAACTCGGGCACGGAGTCCACGCTCGATGCCGTGCGCATCATGCGAGCGAGCTCGGGTAGGAAGCTGATCCTCAAGATCGAGGGGACCTATCACGGTCACCACGACTCCTTGATGGTGTCGGTGTTCCCGTCGAAGGACAAGGCCGGTCCGCGCGAGCGCCCGGCGTCGGTTCCGCAGACCCTGGGGCTTCCGCAGGAGATCGTCGATCTCACGCTCGCCGTGCCGTTCAACGATGTGACCGCAGCGGAGCGAGCGTTCGAAGAGCATCCCGACCAGATCGCTGGCATGATCGTCGAGCCCGCCATGACCAACTGCGGCTTGGTGTTGCCCGATCCCGGATACCTGCAGGCGCTGAAGGATCTCTGTCACCGCCACGGCGTCTTCCTGGCGTTCGACGAGGTGAAGACCGGCTGCACCATCGCGTATGGCGGCGCGGTCGAGGCGTTCGGCGTCGTCCCCGACTTGATCTGCCTGGCAAAGGCAATCGGCGGCGGCCTGCCGTGCGGCGCCATCGGCGGGACCGAGGAGGCCATGGGCATGGTGATCCGCGGCGAGCTGGAGCAGGTCGGCACGTTCAACGGGAACCCGCTCACGATGGCCGCCGCGAAGGTGAACTTGAGCGAGGTTCTGACGAAGGACGCCTACGGCGAGCTGGAACGCGTCAACGCGATCCTCGCCGGATGCGAGGACGTCATCGCCCAGCACCGGCTGCCGGCGTCGATGAAGCGCCTAGGCGCGAAGGGTTCGATCGACTGGCGGTCCTTGCCGATCCACGAGTACCGCGATCTGTGGGAGATCGACGACCGCGTGCCGCAGCTCGCGTGGCTCTGGCA
>JAYUAK010000357.1:0-3494 GCA_043741335.1 Actinomycetota bacterium | reverse complement strand
ATCTCGCGGACATGCTGCAGCACTCCGTGATCCGTTCTGCGGACCTCGACGGCGAGCGACAGGTCATCCTCGAGGAGATCAACATGCACGAGGACTCGCCCGAGGATCTGGTCCACGATGTCTTCACCGAGACGCTCTGGCCCGATCATCCGCTTGGGCGGCCGGTCCTGGGCACCATCGGCACCATCAACGCGGCTACGCGCGAATCGGTGCACCGCTTCTACAAGCGCCACTACCTTCCGGGGAACTTCGTCGTGGCCGTGGCGGGTAACGCACGGCACGAGGACGTCCTGTCTCTCCTTTCGAAGCGCATGGAGACCGGCCGCGTGTTGCGCGATGGCCAGGGATCTACCTGGAACCTTCGCACGGGCGGCCATGCACCGGGACCGTCGGGGGCGCGTCTGGTCCGCCGGCGCAAGACGGAGCAGGCGCACATCTGTCTCGGCACCAACGGGCTTCCGCGCACCGATCCGGACCGCTTCGCGTTCCTGATCGTGAACACGGCGCTGGGCGGGGGGATGTCCTCGCGCCTGTTCCAGGAGATCCGGGAGAAGCGAGGTCTCGCGTACTCGGTCTACAGCTATCACTCCCAATACACGGAGGCGGGTCTGTTCACCGCGTACGCAGGCACGACGCCCGCGCGTGCCGAGGAGGTGATCGGGCTCCTACGACGGGAGCTCGACGATGTCGCGTGCGGCGGACTCACCGAGGAGGAAGTCGAGCGCGCTCGTGGACACGTGAAGGGGTCGTTGGTCCTGTCGCTCGAGGATCCGGGCGGGCGCATGTCGCGCTTGGGCAAATCCGAGATCGCGCACGGGGAGATCCTCTCGGTGAGCCAGACGCTCAATAGGATCGAACGCGTGACGCTCGAAGATGCGCGTCGCGTGGCCGAGCGGGTGCTGTCGCAACCGATGACGCTCACCGTGTTGGGTCCTTTCGCGGGTGGTGCCTTCAAGGCGGTCATGGCGTGATCCGCGTCGGCGTGATCGGCGCCGCCGGAAGGATGGGGCGCGAGGTCGCGCACGCGGTCGTTACGGACCTCGATCTCGAGCTCGTGGCACTGGTCGACCCGTCACACGCGGGCTTGACGATCGAAGGGATCGAGGTCGTCGCGTCGTTGGAGGCGCTGATCGCGGCGGATACGCAGGTCGCAGTCGAGTTCACGCGGCCGCAGGCCGCGCCCGCCAACATCGCCTGGTGCATCGAGCACGGGCTGCATGTCGTGACGGGCACCACCGGTTTCGAACCGGATCCGGCGTGGGGGACCCAGGAGACGGTCGGCGTTCTCATCGCTCCGAACTTCGCGATCGGCGCGGTGCTGATGCAGCGCTTCGCCGAGCAAGCGGTCCGTTACCTGCCGGATGCGGAGATCATCGAGCTCCACCACCACGACAAACCTGACGCGCCGTCGGGGACCGCCATGGCGACGGCTCGCCGCATGGGGGCTGCTCGGGGAGACGGAGGCGCTGCAAGCGAGCGCGGCGAGGAGCGGGTTCCCGGTGCGCGTGGCGCGGACGTGGAGGGCATCCACGTGCACTCGGTCCGCCTTCCGGGTCTCGTCGCTCATCAGGAGGTCATCCTGGGGGGCCAAGGTCAGACGCTCCGGATTCGTCATGACGCCACGGACTGGACGTCGTTCATGCCGGGCGTCCTCATGGCCGTGAAGGCGGTCGGCTATCGTCGCGGCATTACGGTCGGGCTCGACGCGCTTCTGGGGGACGATCAAGCGTGAACCGGCGGCTCCTCGCCGTCGTCGCGCATCCCGACGACGATACGTTCGGCTGCTCCGGTACGGTCGCGTTGCACGCCGATGATCCGGAGCTTCGCTTCGTGTTGGTGCACGCCACGAGCGGTGAGGCAGGGATGATCTCCGATCCGTCACTCGCCACGCGGGAAACGCTCAGTGCCGTTCGCGAGGAGGAGGACCGGCGATCCTGGGTGGCGCTCGGTCGCGAGCCCGATCGTCACGAGTTCCTTCGATACCCCGACAGCGACTTGGAGGATGTCCCCTTCGAGGAGCTCGTCGAACGGATCGGTGCGATCCTTCGCGAAGAGCGTCCCGACGTCGTGATGACGTTCGGTCCCGAGGGCATCACCGGCCACGCCGATCACATCACGGTGGGCAAGGCGACGACGGATGCGTTCAATCGTTGCCGAGCTGCGGGCCTCGAGGGCTTCCAACGTCTGCTGTATGTGGCGATCTCAGCATCGGTGCTCGCCGAGTTCAGCGACCGACTCGTTGCTTTGGGGCGAGATCCCATCGATCCGACCCAGCCTTTCCAACCGCGCGGCGTCCCCGACGAAACGATCGGTGTGGTCGTCGATTGTGCGTCGGTCGTCGCTCGCAAGCAGGCCGCGATCCTCCAGCACGCGACGCAGGCCAACGACCTGGTGGACATTCCGGAGGAGCTGAGCGCGGAGATCTTCCGCTACGAGTCCCATGTGATCGCGTGGCCGGAACGCCCCCCGGGAACCCAGCAGCTCGGCGACGTCTTCGACGGCCTGGACTGACGCGGTTCGCCGCACGGTAGGCTCGACCGCCATGGATGTCGAGATCCGTTCGATCGCCGACGACGAATTCGAGGAATGCCTGCGCGCGATCGAGCTGTCGTTCGGCGGCACGTCCACTGCGGAAGACGTGACGAGGGAGCGACTGATCGCCGAGACCGATCGATGCGTGGTGGCGGTCGACGAGGGTCGGATGGTCGGCGGCACCATGGCGGCGAGCCTCCGGATGACGGTGCCTGGAGGTGCGCGGGTGCCGGCAGGAGGTGTCACCGCCGTTGGCGTCCAGCCGACGCATCGTCGACGAGGGATCAACACGTCGTTCATGCGCGTCCAGTTGGACGACATGCATGCGCGAGGCGAACCCATCGCCGCCCTGTATGCATCCGAGGGTGGGATCTACGGGAGATTCGGCTTCGGCCTGGCGTCGTTCATGGGCGAGCTCGACCTCGAAGGGGATCGATCCAGGTTCATCCGCGGCTACCACTCCGCCGGCAAAGTGCGTCTCCTGCCCAGGAGCGAGGCGCTGCCGCTGATGCGGCGCGTCTATGACGGAGCGCCCTCGCGGCGGCCCGGCATGCTCGCGCTGGACGACCGCTGGTGGGAAGCGCTCTTCTTCGAACGCGAGAAGGAGAAGGAGGATCCCACGTTCTTCGCGGTGCACGAGACGGAAGGCGAGGCCGACGCGTACGCGACGTATCGCGTGAAACACGACTGGAGCGAGTCGCTCCCGCGCCTCGAGCTGATCGTCAGGCAGCTGATCGCCGCCACTCCGGGCGCCTATGCCGATATCTGGCGATACCTGTTCGACATCGACCTGGTCGGTCGGGTGAAGGGTGGGAACCGTCCGGTGGACGAGCCGCTGTTGCATCTGATGGAGGAGCCGAACCGGCTGCGGTTCCGGGTGAGCACCGCATTGTGGGTTCGGCTCGTGGACGTGCCCGCAGCCCTCGAGGCGCGCGGCTATGTCGGGGATGGGAGAGTCGTCT
>JAYUAK010000356.1:0-3515 GCA_043741335.1 Actinomycetota bacterium | reverse complement strand
TGGTCCGCCGCCAGCCTGACGGAAGCTGGCGTTACGTCATCGACCATCCCTTCGGCTCGGATTGAGAGAGGCGGCATGAGGTGTCCCGCGTGCCAGCGACGCCCGCGGAAGGCGCCTGTATGAAATGTCTCCGCTGCCACGCGGAGAATCCCGCGGGCATGAAGTTCTGCGGCCAATGTGCGGCGCCGCTCGCCGCCGTCTGCCCTTCTTGCGGAGCCGCCAACCCGCCTGAGAACAAGTTCTGCGGGCAGTGCGCCGCCTCGCTTCGAGGCGGCGCAGCTCAGACGCGATTCGCGACACCCGACTCCTACACGCCGAAGCACCTCGCGGAACGCATCGTGACGTCTAAGGCCGCGCTCGAAGGCGAACGAAAGCTCGTCACGGTGCTCTTCGCCGACCTGAAGGGCTCGATGGAGCTGCTCGCCGATCGCGATCCTGAGGAGGCGCGGAAAATCCTCGACCCCGTGCTCGAGCTCATGATGGAGGCCGTCCATCGCTACGAAGGCACGGTGAACCAGGTGATGGGCGACGGGATCATGGCGCTGTTCGGGGCCCCCGTCGCCCATGAGGATCATGCGGTCCGAGCCTGTTATGCCGCGTTGCGCATCCAGGAAGGGGCCAGGCGGTACGCCGACGAAGTGCGGCGAACGTATGGTGCGGAACCCCAGGCGCGCGTGGGCCTCAATTCCGGTGAGGTCGTCGTGCGGTCGATCGGCAGTGACCTGCGCATGGATTACACGGCGGTCGGCCAGACGACCCACGTTGCGGCGCGCATGGAGCAGCTTGCCCCGCCGGGCACGATTCGATTGACCATCGACACGCTGCGACTCGCCGAGGGGTTCGTGCAGGTGAAACCACTCGGTCCCGTGCCGGTCAAGGGCTTGGCCGAGGCGGTGGAGGTCTTCGAGCTGACCGGCGCGTCCGCTGCCCGCACCCGACTGCAGGCGGCGGCCGGCCGCGGCCTGACGCGATTCGTGGGTCGCACGGCGGAACTGGAGCAGCTTCGTCATGCGCTCGGCCGAGCCGCGCAGAGTCACGGACAGATCGTTGCGGTGGTGGGAGAGCCAGGCGTCGGCAAGTCGCGCCTGTTCTACGAATTGACGCGTTCTCTCCACGCGGAGGGCTGGCTCGTCTTGGAGTCCGGGTCCGTTTCGTACGGCAAGGCCACGTCGTACCTGCCCGTGAGCGACCTTCTCCGCGCGTACTTCCAGGTTGAGAGCCGCGACGACGCGCGCCGAGTGCGAGAGAAGGCCACGGGCAAGGTTCTGACCCTTGATCGCACGCTGGAACCCGTTCTCCCGGCGCTCCTGGCCTTGCTCGACGTGACGGTAAACGACCCTGAGTGGGAGGCGCTCGACCCGCTGCAGCGGCGGCAACAGACGCGCGAGGCCGTCAAGCGCCTGCTCCTCCGTGAGAGCCAGCGACAAGGCGTGATCCTCGTCATCGAGGACCTGCACTGGATCGACGCCGAGACCCAAGCCTTTCTGGACAGCTTGATCGAGAGCCTACCGACGGCGCGGGTGCTCGTGCTTGTCAACTACCGGCCCGAGTACGCGCACGGCTGGGGCAGCAAGACGTTCTATACCCAGCTCCGCATCGACCCGCTCGCGGCCGAGAGCGCCGCTGAGATGCTCGAAGTCCTGCTCGGGGGCGACCCCGCGCTGGCGTCGCTCAAGCGCCTGCTCATCGAGCGGACCGAGGGCAACCCGTTCTTTCTCGAGGAGAGCGTACGGAGTCTCGTCGAGACAAAAGGGCTCGGGGGGGAGCGCGGCAGCTACCGGCTCCTTCGGGGTCTGGAAACCGTAGACGTTCCAGCCACGGTCCAGGCCGTGCTCGGGGCGCGAATAGACCGCTTGTCACCTGAAGAAAAGGCTCTCCTTCAGACAGCCTCGGTCCTTGGCAAGGACGTCGCGTATGCGCTCCTCCAGGCGATCGCCGGGCTCACAGAGGAGGCACTCCGGCATGGGCTGGCTCGTCTGCAGGCGGCGGAGTTCCTGTATGAAGCTAGCCTCTTCCCGGATCTGGAGTACACGTTCAGGCACGCGCTGACCCACGAGGTAGCCTACGCAAGCCTGCTCCACGAACGGCGACGGGAGCTGCACGCACAGGTTGTCGCTGCGATCGAGACGATTTGGGCCAGTCGCCTTCCCGAACACATCGAGCGACTCGCCCACCACGCCCACCGCGGTGAAGCCTGGGACAGGGCCGTCCATTACCTGCGGCAGGCCGGCACGAAGGCGGCGTCCCGCGCCGCCAATGTCGAGGCTGTCGATCACCTGACGACGGCGATTGCGACGCTCCAGCACCTTTCCGGCGGTCCCGAGCGTCTCCGGCTCGAGCTCGATCTCCATCTCGCGCTCGGTCCGGCGCTCATGACGACGAAGGGCTATGGCGCATCGGAAGTCGTCCGGACCTACGCCAGGGCGCGGGAGCTGTGCCGCCACGTGGGTGGGGACGCCGAGCTCTTCGCGGCGCTTTACGGTCTCTGGCTGTACAACTGGGTGCGCGGCGACATCCGTACCGTGCTGGACCTGGGACGGGAGCTCGACCGTCTTGCTGGACGAGCCGAGGACCCGGCATTTCGGATGCTGGTGCATGACGTCATGGGGGAGATCGCGACGTACGTCGGCGATTTCCATCGAGCACGATCGCACATGCAGGATGGCATCGCGCTGTACGATCCGGCGCGGCATCGTTCGCTCGCCTTCCGGTATGCGGGATACGACCTCGGGATGGCATGTCGTGCTATTGGCGCGCATGCCCTTTGGTTTCTGGGCTATCCCGACCAAGCCCTTCAGTGGAGCCAAGGGGCGATCGCGCTGGCGCGCGACCTCTCTCACCTTCCCACGCTCGTGTTCGCCCTGGCACACGCGGGAGTGCTGCACTATCACCGGCGGGAGCCGGAGGTGGCCGCCAGGCTGGCGGAGGAGGCGCTCGCCCTCTCAACAGAGCACGGCCTCGATTTCTGGAAGGCGTTCGCCGCGATCCTGTGCGGATGGTCCCAGGTGCAGCAGGGACGAGGATTAGAAGGCGTCGAGCAGATGCGCCGCGGGCTCGAGGGCTATCGGGTCACGGCCGGGGAACTCGAGAGTCCTCTCTGGCTCGCGATGTTGGCCGACGCGTATCGGGCGGTAGGTGCGCCGGAGGACGGTCTCTCCGCAGTCGGCGATGCGCTGACGCTCGTGAACACGATGGGCATCCGGTTCGAGGAGGCGGAACTTCACCGGCTGCGGGGCGAGCTCCTCCTCGCAAAAGACGATGATCCCGCCGAGGCCGAAAGCGCTTTTCAGCGTGCCCTCGATGTCGCCGCGGCGCAGCAGGCGCGAGCGCTCGAGCTACGGGCCGCGGCGAGTTTGGTCCGTCTTTGTCGTGAGCGAGGCAAGCCGGAGGAGGTTGCGTCTCGGAGATTGGCCGAAGTCTATGAATGGTTCACCGAAGGGCTGGAGACGCTTGATCTTCGGGAGGCACACGCCCTGCTCGAGCCGCCGAGTCGCTAGGGAGTCGAGCGTAGAAGG
>JAYUAK010000355.1:0-3528 GCA_043741335.1 Actinomycetota bacterium | reverse complement strand
AGGGCCTCGGCGATGTCAAAGCGCATCGCCTGCTCGAAATGAAGACCGATACCACCGGCCACACACCACGGCTGTTCTCGCCGCTCGTCGACCGTGAGCGTGAGCTCGTCCTGCTCGAGGAATTCTCCGAGCGAAGCATCGTCAGCCGGCGGTGCCAGGCGTTCACGATCCTCGGCAGCGCGGGTATCGGGAAGTCCCGTCTGGTGGAGGAGTTCCTGTCTTCGCTCGACGATGGGGTCACCGTGCTTCGCGGTCGTTGTCTGCCCTATGGAGAGGGCATCACCTATTGGCCGATCGTCGAGACGGTACGGCAGGCCGCCCAGATCACCGACCAAGACGGGGAGAAGGACGTTTCGGTCAAGATCGCGAAGCTGCTGTTGAACGACCGAAACGGCGAGCTCATCGCGGACCGGCTCGCGCAAGCCATCGGCGTCGCCGGCCCGACTACGGTCGCGGAGGAGACATTCTGGGCGATCAGGGCATTCTTCGAGTCGCTCGCCAGGGGTCGGTCACTCGTGCTCGTCTTCGACGACCTGCAGTGGGCGGAGCCGACGTTCCTCGATCTTCTTGAGCATATCGCGGAGTGGTCGCGGGACGTGCCGATCACGCTTGTCTGCATCGCCCGGCCCGAGCTCCTCGAGGTTCGCCGATCCTGGGGTGGCGGCAGCCTGAACGCGATCTCCGTTCTCCTGGAGCCGCTCACGGAAGATGACAGCGCGCAGCTGATGCGAAACCTGCTCGGTACCGGGGGACTCGACCCCGATGTTCGCGCTCGCGTCTCGGAGGTGGGCGCGGGGAATCCCCTCTTCGTCGAAGAGATGCTCTCGATGCTGATCGACGATGAGCTCCTCGTCCGGACCGAGCAGGGCTGGGTCGCGTCGCCGCGCCTCAACGAAGTCGCCCTCCCGCCGACGATCTCGGTCCTGCTCGCAGCGCGGCTCGATCGGCTGACCCCGAAGGAACGCGTCGCCATCGAGTGCGCGTCCGTGGTCGGCGAGGAGTTCTCACTGAGCGAGCTCACGGCGCTCCTGCCTCCCGGGCTCGCCGCAGATGCTGCGGAGCTGCTCGGATCGCTGTCGCGCAAAGAGCTGATCCGGCCCGCCGGAGCACCGGGTCCCGAGGCGCTCGCGTTCCGGTTCCGTCACATCCTGATCATGGATGCCGCATACGAATCGGTCCCCAAACGCACACGCGCGGAGCTGCATGAGCGGTACGCGGGTTGGCTGGAGGAGCATGGGACGCAGCGTCGCGAAGAGATCGAGGAGATCCTGGGCTACCACTTGGAGCAGGCCCATAGATACGGGACCGAGGTGGGGCCAACCGACGATCGCGCATCCGAGCTCGCCCGGAGGGCCGGGCTGACGCTGGCGGCCGCGGGGCGGAAGGCCGCCGCGCGCGGAGACGCGTCGGCGGCGGTGAACCTCCTCGGCCGGGCCGCGCGGCTCCTCCCCCTGGGGGACCCGACGAGACACGAGATGCTTCCGAGCCTCTACGACTCGCTCATCGACGTTGGCGCGATGGACGAAGCCGGATCGATGCTCGACGAGATCCTCGAGGTGGCACGCGAGCGCGGCGATCCCGTGCTCGAGACCAGGGCGAAGGTGGACGCGCGATTCTGGGAGTTCGTGCGGAACCCCGGCGGCACCGATGTCGACACCCTGAGGCGGGAACTTGAAGAAGCGGCGACGCTCTTTCGCGACCTCGACAACAGCTGGAATCTCGCGATCGTCTTGGATTCGCTCGCGACCGTCCATTGGGTTGCCGGCGCGGCGGCCGCGATGCTCGACGCGTCCGAGCGAGGGCTGGAGCTCGCGCGGAATGCGGGGAACCGTCGTATGGTCGCCCGCTCGGCTTCCAACCTCGCGGCTGCGCTCCTGATCGGCCCCACACCGTACCCGCAGGCGCTCGCGAGACTGGAAGAGCTCGCCGATGAGCTCGCGGACGACCGATTAGCCCAGTCGACGGTCCGCTGCCTGCTGGCGCTCGTCCTTGGCAGCCTGGGTCGGTTCGAGCGGGCGCGAGAGCAGGCGGCCGAGGCGCGCGCGGTCTTTTCCGACCTCGGCCAGCCCCGCTGGCTTGCGCATGTGTCCTCGATGGTGGGGCTCGTCTCGCTAGCCGAGGGACTCCTCGCCGAATCGGAGACGGAGCTTCGGGCCGCGTACCGCTTCTTCCGCGACCAACGGGACACGCTCAACGCGCCGCTCATCGCGTGTGACCTTTCCCGCGTCCTCTTGTTGCAGGGCCACGACGACGAATCGGACGCGTTGGCCGTCGAGGCCGCCGAGACGGGCACGATCGACCTCGAGCCGCAGGTCCGGTGGCGTGGCGTTCGCGCGCTCGTGCTCGCTCGGCGAGGTGAAGTGAAGGAGGCCGAGACGCTCGCTCGCGAAGCCCTTGCCCTCGTGGCCCCGACGGACTTCGTTGCGCTTCGCGCGGACGCGTCGATGGATCTCGCCGAGGTGCTCCGCCTTGCGGGGAGGGCCGACGAGGCACGCGCGCTGATCGCGGAGGCGATCTCGCTCTACGAAGCGAAAGGAGACGTGGTCGGCGCCCGACTTGCCCGGCACATCGGGGACGGAGCCAGCACCGGCCCCCAAGGCTCGGCCGCCGACGAGCTCTGACTCGGGCCTGCCCTACTTCTTTCTATCGTTTCTCTCGAGTGCGTTGTTTTCCAGGTCCGCGAATGCCGTTTCGGTTGAGGCGACGCCCTCGACCTTCCGCACCTTCTGGAGAACGGCGTCGAGGAGGCGGTCGGCCTCTTGGGCGCCGATCGTCATCAAGATGTCGTAGTCGCCCGTCACTGCGGCGATGCCCACGTGGTCTCCCCAGTGATTGAAAGTAAGCGCCAGCCGAGCCATGACTTCGACAGGGTCCTCGCCCTGAGCCGTAACGATCCGCAACAGCGCGCAGTACTTCGTGCCGGCCTTCTTCGGCATCTGGACCCCCGGGCTGAGCGCGACGACGGTGGACCACGAACACTTCACCCCTGCGTTCCAGTACTTGCCCGCCATCAGCTCATGAAGTTCCTGGAACGTGTCGACCTTCACTCGCGCGAACGCGATGAACGATCCGACGAACCGTGCGACGAACTCCACCGTCGGGTTGTCCCGGTAGAAGTTCTTGAGCGCCACTCGCGGGTCCTCTGCGTCGAGGTGTTCGATGAAGACGTATGCGATGACGGGTTTCTCGAGACCGTGTCCTGCCTTTTCCATGGTTCCCCCCTCCCGGGCAGGCTGCATCGTCCTCCCGATGGCTCCCAGGAGGCAAGAGGGACGAGCGCCGACGAGCCTCTGCTACCCTTTCCCGGATATGGCTGCGGTATGCGAGATCTGCAGGAAGAAGCCGTTCTTCGGCAAGGCGGTGACGTTCTCCCACAAGCGCAACAACCGGCGCTGGAACCCGAACATCCAGAAGGTTCGCGCTCTGGTGGACGGCACGCCGCGACGGGTCCACGTCTGCACGTCGTGCATCAAGGCGGGCAAGATCACGCGCATCCCGCATCGCGTCTCGTAGATACCCACGCGAGTT
>JAYUAK010000354.1:0-3531 GCA_043741335.1 Actinomycetota bacterium | reverse complement strand
CGCAAGCTCTCCATCATGAGTCGCTCCTTGCGGATGCCCTCCACGACGCGATCGGCCGGTGCCAGCGGGTGGCGGCGGCGGGTGGCCTCGTAGCGATTGACGAGATCGTCGTCGGCGGCGTCGAGGTAGAGGATCCGGTACTCGATGCGTTCGCGATCGAGCTCCTCGAGCGCCTTCGACAGCTCGCCGAAGAACACTCCGCCTCTTGCGTCGACAACGATGGCGACTCGCGCCGGGCCTCCGGGGCGCGCGGCGAGCTCGGCCATCTTCAACAGCAGCGCAGGCGGCAGGTTGTCGACGACGAAATAGCCGAGATCCTCGAGCGAATGGGCGGCCTCGGACCGGCCGGCTCCCGAGACGCCGGTGATCAGCGTGAACGCCGGCGAGGTCTGGGAGCCGTTGGGGTCAGCGTCGGGATCGGGCGCGGGCTTCACGGCGCGCGGCATCAGGCGCTCACCCGGTCCCGGGCGTCCGGTACGCCGTGCAGATGTTCGTGAACCGAATGGGCCAGCTCCGAACCGATCCCTGGTGTCGCAGAGATCTCGTCAGCTGTCGCGTCGCGCAGACGTGCGAGCGAACCGAACCGTTTCAGCAGCGCCTTCTTGCGAGCAGGACCGACGCCGGGCACCTCGTCGAGCGGCGACACCAGCGCTCGCTTCGCGCGCTTCTCCCGGTGGTAGGTGATCGCGAACCGGTGCGCCTCGTCGCGGATATGTTGCAAGACGAAGAGCGCCTCGGAGCCTCGGGCGATCATCAGCGGGTCCGAGCGCCCGGGGAAGTAGACCTCCTCCAAGCGCTTGGCCAAACCGATGTGCGGGAGATCCAGACCGAGGTCGGCCAGCACCTTGCTACAGACGCCGAGCTGACCCTTGCCACCGTCCACCACGACGAGCGAAGGCGGATAGGAGAACCGGCGGCGCGTGCGCGTGGTGGGTTCATCCCGCTCCTGGAGCATCCGGGCGAACCGTCGCCTGAGCATCTCGTCCATGCTGGCGAAGTCGTCCTGGCCCGGCACACCCTTGATCTCGAACCGCCGATAGTCGGCGCGCTTCGGCAGTCCGTCTTCGAACACGACCATCGAACCGACCGTGTCGCTCGGCCCCAGGTTCGAGATGTCGTAGCACTCGATCCGAAGCGGCGCCTGCGGCAGGCCGAGCTGCTCGGCCAGCTCCGACAACGCGCGTGACCGCGCCCCGAAGTCCGACGCGCGCTTGAGCTTGTGCCGATGGAACGCCTCGGCGGCGTTCTGGCCGACGACCTCCATCAACCTCCGTTTGGCCCCCCGCTCTGGGACGGCGATCGCCACCTTCGACCCACCTCGACGTGCAACGAGCCACGCCTCCAGCACGTCACGACCATCCGGCAGCGTCGGGACGAGCACGCGCGGCGGGACCTCTTCGCGATCCATGTAGAGCTGTCGAACGAACGACGCCACCAGCTCCGCGCGGTTCAGGTCCTCGACGCGATCCACGACCCATCCGCGGCGCCCGAGCACGCGACCCCCGCGAACGAAGAACACCTGGAAGGCCGCCTCCAAATCGTCCTCGGCCATGCCGATCACGTCCAGGTCCTCGGGCTGCGTGAGAACCATCTCCTGGGTCTCCATGGCCCGGCGAGCGGCGCCGAGCTGGTCGCGAAGCTTCGCCGCCTGCTCGTACTCCTGGCGCTCGGCCGACTCTCGCATCTCGCGCTCCAGCCGCGCGACGACCGGTTTCGTGTTCCCCGCGAGGAAGTCCCCGAGCGCATCGACGTCGGCACGGTAGGACTCCTCGGTGACGCCGGTGGCCGAGGGCACGCAGGGTCCGGAGCATCGACCGATGTCGTAATAGAGGCACGGCCTGCCGGCCCGTGATCGCTGGTCGAAGAACGCGTTCGTGCAGGTGCGAACGGGGAAGACGCGGGTGAGCGCGTCGAGGGTGTCGCGGATGGCCCAGGCATGGCCGAACGGGCCGAAGTAGCGAACGTTCTTGCGCTTGGCGCCACGCAGGACCTGCGCGCGCGGCCAGGTCTCCCCCACCGTCAAAGCCAGGAACGGGTAGGACTTGTCGTCGCGGTACCGGATGTTGAAGCGCGGCCGGTGCGTCTGGATGAGGTTGTACTCGAGCATCAGCGCGTCGACTTCGGTCGAGGCCAGCATCCACTCGATGCTGGCCGCGGCCTCAGTCATGGCCTGCGTCCGTGGATGGAGCGGCTTGCCCCAGTAGCTGATGACACGCTTGCGGAGCGACCGGGCCTTGCCTACGTACACGACGCGACCATCGCCGTCGCGGAAGAGGTAGGCGCCCGGCGCGTCGGGGATGCTCGACGTGTCCGGCCGGGTGAAGCTCACCAGGTCATTCTAGGGTCGGAACACGACACGACCCGGAGCGGAGGTGGCTACTTGACGGCGAGCGTGCCCGTCATCGTCGTTGGGTGCACATCGCATTGGTAGAAATAGGTCCCCGCCGCCAGCCCCGCCACGTCCACCAGGGCCTGCACCGGGCCCGTGGCGACGTCCGCCTTCGCGATCGACGTCCCGCCCTGCACGTCGTAGAGATCCACGTTGTGCAGCACGCTGGGGTCCTGGTTGTCCCAACAGATGGTGAAGGCCGTGTTGGCCTTCGCGGAGAGCGTGGTCTGCGCGAACCCACTGCCCGCGGCGCCGGCGGGTGCCACCAGCGAGATCCCGCCCTTCGGGCAGGTCACCGCCGGCGGAGGGGAGGTCGGCGCCAACGACGGGGTCGGGCTGGGCTGCGCTACCAGCACGTCCGTGGCATCCCCCAGGACCCCGACGAGCAGATTCTGCAACGTCAGGTCGTACCACGCCAAGAACACCCGCGAGCCATCGGCGGAGACAGCGAGCGACGGGAACCCGCCGCCGGAGGTGCCGCTGGTGTCGACCGATGTGAAGCTAGTCCCGTCCCCACTCGACAAGAGGACGGCGTTCTTCGCGCTGTCGTACCAGGAGATGTAAACCGTCGCCGAGTCGTCGACCGCCACACCGGTGGTTTCCGCGTCGTTGTCCTGACCACTGCCGGGCTTCGCGTCGGCAACCTTCGCGGTCGTCCAGCCGGCGCCCGACGTCGTCGCCAGGTTCACGGCGCCGTCACCGGTGTAGTACGCGACCCACGGCGTTCCTTCCTTGCCGATCGCCAGTGACAACCCGGATGGAGCGACGCCGGCCTGCACGCTCTCGGTGGTCCACTTCGTGTTCGTGCCGAGCCGGGCTGCCATCAGGGCTCTGGAGGAGCCGTCCACATAGACGACGAGCGGTCCATCCGGCGTGACGGCGATCTCCACCGGGCCCGGCTGCGGACAGCCGATGCAGTACGGGATCGTCGCGGCGACCTGCGTCGTCCAGGTGGTGCCATCGGTGGTCGTCGCGACCCGGATCTCCTGTCCGGCGGCCGAGTCGATCGCGTACGCCACCCAAGGATGGTTCTGGGCGTCGACCGCGACCGAGGGCCGACCGACGGGTCCCGCCAGATCGAGCGGTGGAGTCCACGCATCGACCTGCTGCTTCTTGAACGCCGTCGCGCCGCCCGCGTACCA
>JAYUAK010000353.1:0-3535 GCA_043741335.1 Actinomycetota bacterium | reverse complement strand
TCCCTCGAAACATCTCCTGACGGATCTGGGGAAAGACCTCCGTGAGCGCCCGAACGCGGTTCGTCGGCCGCCGGCTGCTCCTTGCGATCCCCGTTCTGTTCGCGATGAGCGCGTTCGTGTTCCTGATGATCCACCTGGTGCCGGGCGATCCCGTCCGGACGATGCTCGGGTTCCGGGCAACACCCGCGAACGTCGCGAAGGTGCGGCAGGAGCTCGGACTGGACCAATCGCTGCTCACGCAGTACGCGCAGTGGATGGGCGGCATCGCCCACGGCGACCTCGGCCAGGACTTCATCAGTCACACGCCGGTGTCGACACTCCTCGCACAACGACTGCCGGTCACGGTCGAGCTCACGCTGCTGTCGATGACGATCGCGATCGCGGTGGGCGTGCCACTCGGCGTGAGCGCTGCGGCCCGGCCCGGATGGGTGCGCAAGCTCACGGAGGGGTTCGTCGTCGCAGGGATCGCGATCCCCGACTTCTGGTTGGGCATCATGCTCGTCCTGCTGTTCGCCGGGATCATGCAGGTGCTCCCTCCCTCGGGCTACGTGCCGTTGCTGGAGGATCCGCTCCAGAACCTGCGCTACATGACCCTTCCGGTGTTGACGCTCGCCTTCGGCGAGGCGGCGTACATCCTGCGCACGACGCGGGGCGCCATGGAACAGACCCTCAGTACGCCGTTCGTCCTGTTCGCCCGCGCGCGCGGACTGTCGGATCGATCGATCGTGTTCCGCCATACGCTCCGCAACGCCGCCGTCCCGATCGTCACGGTGATCGGGATCCAGTTCGGTGTCCTCCTCGGAGGCGCCATCGTCATCGAGTACCTCTTCGCGCTGCCGGGGATCGGACGGTTGATCGTGACCGCGATCAACCAGCGGAACTACACCGTCGTGCAGGGCGGAGTCCTCGTCGTTGCGTCCCTGTTCATCCTGGTGACCCTGTCTACCGACGTGATCGTCGGCCTGGTCGACCCGCGGGTCGCGGAGGGGCAGACGGCGTGAGCGCGACCCCGATCGCCGTCCCCGTCGCGACGCCTCGTCGCGTCGCGGTCGATCCCGGGCGGCGGAAGACAGGCATCGGGCTCGCGATCCTCGGCGTGCTCGTGCTCATCGCGATCTTCGCGCCGTTGCTCGCCCCTCACGACCCGGACGCGATCGAATCGGGCCGCGTGCTCCGTGGACTCAGCTTCTCGCACCCGTTCGGCTCGGATGCTCTCGGGCGCGACGTGCTCTCACGCGTGATCTTCGCTTTCCGGGTCTCGTTGTCGGTCGCGGTTGGATCCGTCGTCGTCGCCTTCGTGATCGGCATCCCGCTCGGGCTGGTGGCCGGATACCGGGGCGGCTGGACCGACACCGTGATCATGCGTCCGGTCGACATGCTGCTCGCCTTGCCGGCGCTCCTGCTCGCGATCGCGCTCATCGCGATCATCGGACCGGGCAGCCTGGTCGCGCTGTTTTCGATCTCCGTGATCTACGTGCCGATCCTCGCCCGGGTCATCCGAAGCTCGACGCTCGTCGTGACGTCGCAGACGTTCGTGGAGGGGGCCCGTGCCCGCGGGGCCTCCTCCCGACGCATCGCCGTCCGACACGTCCTGCCCAACGCGATCGGTCCCACGATCGTTCAGGCCAGCGTCCTGATGGGGTTCGCACTCCAGATCGAGGCGGCGCTGTCGTTCCTGGGGCTCGGCGCGCAGCCTCCCACACCCTCGCTCGGCGTCATGCTCGCGGACGGTCGCGACGTGCTGACGCAGGCGCCGTGGGTCGAGATCTTCCCCGGTCTCGCGATCGCGATCACGGTGCTCGCCTTCAACCTCATCGGCGACGGTCTTCGCGAACGACTCGACCCTCGCGGGGTGACGCGATGACCGCTCTTCTCGAGATCGATCGCGTCGACGTGCGCTTCCAGGTCGGAGCGGCGGACGTGTCCGCGGTGAGCGATGTGTCGTTGCAGATCGCGGAAGGCGAGATCTTCGGCTTGGTCGGCGAATCCGGTTGCGGCAAGACGACCCTGGCGCTCGCGGTGATCGGTCTCCTCCCAAGTACGGCCGACGTGCGCGGCGCGATCCGATTCCAGGGCCGCGACCTGGTGGGACTCCCCGACGATCAGATGCGCGGGCTCCGCGGCGACCACATCAGCATGGTCTTCCAGGACCCGATGACCTCGCTCGATCCGTGCTTCGCGGTCGGGGATCAAGTGGCCGAGACGATCCGCGCGCACCGTCCGGTTGACCGCCACGCCGCGCGCGAACGTGCCCTCCAGCTCCTCAACGACGTCGGCATCCCCGAAGCCGAGCGCCGCTACGGCGACCCGCCGCATCACCTCTCGGGAGGTATGCGTCAACGCGTGGTGATCGCGACCGCGCTCGCGAACGAACCGGCACTCCTGCTGGCCGACGAACCCACCACCGCTCTCGACGTCACGATCCAATCGCAGGTGCTCGACCTTCTTCGCGACCTTCGACGGACGCATCACACGACGATCCTGTTGATCACGCACGACCTCGGCGTCGTGGCGCAACTCTGCGACCGGGTGGGCGTGATGTATGCCGGGCAGCTCGTCGAGGTCGCACCGGTCGAAGACATCTTCCGTTCTCCGCGACACCCGTACACCCAGGCGTTGCTGGCCGCGCTGCCCACGGCCGCGCAGGAACGCGGTGCCCTTCGCGTGATCGAAGGACGCGTCCCCGACCTGAGCGACCCGCCGCCGGGCTGCCGGTTCGCGCCCCGGTGCCCACACCGCATGGCCGAGTGCGACCGCGTTCCACCGATCGCCGCGGAGATGGCCGACCACCTCGTCGCGTGCTGGCTGTCCGAGGCGACACGGGACACAGCCGGGAGATCGGCGGCCGAGAGATCAGTGGGAGGTGCAAGCACGTGAGCGCCCAGGCCCCCGAAGCCACGATCGACATCGCATCGAAGGATCAACCGTTGCTCCAGGTCCGGGGGCTCGTGAAGTGGTTCCCCGTGCGGTCCGGTCTGTTCCGTCGCGGCGCACAATTGCATGCAGTCGAAGGCGTGACCCTGGACGTCGCGCAAGGAGAGGTGCTCGCCGTCGTCGGCGAATCGGGCTCGGGCAAGAGCACGCTCGCCCGCTGCATCCTCCGGTTGATCGATCCGACGGCCGGCCAGATCGTGTTCGATGGCCAGGACGTGACGGCCTTGACCGGGCGCAGCCTGAACGAGTTTCGCCAGCGCGTTCAGCCCGTGTTCCAGGATCCGTTCTCCTCGCTGGATCCGCGTTGGACCATCGGGCGGAGCGTCCGCGAGGCGCTCGACGCTCACGACATCGGCACGACAAAGGAGCGTGACGCGAGGGTCGCCGACCTCCTCGACCGCGTGGGTCTGTCGCCCAAGCTCGCCGCCCGCCGTCCGCACGAGCTCTCCGGAGGACAGCGGCAGCGTGTCGGGATCGCGGCGGCGCTCGCCCCCTCCCCCGCCCTGATCGTGGCCGATGAACCCGTCTCCGCCTTGGACGTTTCGGTGCAGGCGCAGGTGCTGAACCTGCTCGCTGAGCTTCAGCGAGACCTGAAGCTCGC
>JAYUAK010000352.1:0-3536 GCA_043741335.1 Actinomycetota bacterium | reverse complement strand
AGCGTCACGCTTGACCGATCATGAATGAGACCACCGGAACCTGTCCCACCTGCCGATCAGGCGATCTCATCTCGATCACCATGACGGTTGCCGGGCGCGAGCTCGCGTTCACCACTTGCCACCTCTGCGAGGCCAAGTGGTGGTACCGCGACGGCGAGATCGTGCCACTGCGATCGGTGATCGGACTCGTCGTTCAGCAGTAACGGATCGCACCGCCTGACGGTCGACCGCCCGCCTTCGTAGGATGCGGTTCGTGAGCGTCGGCGACCTGGACCGCATCTTCAAGGCGTACGACGTCCGTGGGGTCGTCCCGGACGATCTCGACGAAGATCTGGCCCGACGCATCGGCGCGGCGTTCGCGGAGTGGTCGGGGGCAGCGAAGATCATCATCGGGCGCGATTGCCGGCTCTCGTCGCCCGACTTGGCAGCCGCGATGGCCGAGGGGATCACCTCGCGCGGGAGCGGTGTCGTCGACCTGGGGCTCGCATCGACCGACCTCCTGTACTTCGCCTCAGGCTCGCTCAACCTGCCGGGCTTGATGATCACGGCGAGCCACAACCCGAAGCAGTACAACGGGGTGAAGTTCTGCCTTTCGGGTGCGCGCCCGGTCGGTCAGGAGAGCGGCCTCCTCGAGGTTCGTGCGTTGACCGAGCAGGGACTCACTCCCACCGCGCATCCCGGCGTCGTTGAGCAACGCGACCTGCTTCCGGCCTATGTCGACCACGTGCTGACGTTCCTCGACCCCTTGCGCATGCGTCCGCTCACGGTCGCGATCGATACCGCGAACGGCATGGGCGGACTCGTGGCCCCCGCGGTGCTGGAGCGACTCCCGATCCAGCTTCACCACCTCTACCCGGAGCTCGACGGCACGTTCCCGAACCACCCCGCCGACCCCATCGACCCGGAGAACCAGCGCGACCTGAAAGGCTCGGTGCTGGAGCACCAGGCCGACATCGGCCTGGCATTCGACGGCGACGCCGACCGAGTGTTCCTGATCGACGAACAAGCTCAGGACGTGAGTGGCTCGATCGTGACGGCGCTCGTTGCCAAGTCCATGCTCGAGCGCGAACCCGGCGCGAGCATCATCTACAACGTGATCTGTTCGTGGACGGTCCCGGAGGTCATCCGTGAGAACGGAGGCGTGCCGGTGCGAACGCGCGTCGGTCATTCGTTCATCAAGCAGGTGATGGCAGATACCGGCGCGATCTTCGGAGGCGAGCACTCCGGGCACTACTACTTCCGCGAGAACTACCGCGCGGACTCCGGCCTGATCGCTGCCGTGGTCGTCCTGGCTCAGCTGTCGGAGGCGAACGTCCCGCTGTCCGAGATGCTGCTGCCGTTCCGTCGGTATGCCGATTCGGGAGAGATCAACTCTCGCGTCGAGGACCAGACCCCCACGATCGATCGGATCGCTCAGGTGCTGTCGAAGGGCCGCGAAGACCGGCTCGACGGCCTCACGGTAGAGTTCGAGGATTGGTGGTGCAACGTGCGGGCTTCCAACACGGAGCCGCTCCTGCGCCTGAACGTCGAGGCGAAGACCGAAACGCTCCTCCAGGAGAAGACGGCCATCGTCCTCGAGTTGATCAGAGGAAGGCCAAAAGGAGGGGAAGGTGGATCGTGACGCTCGACGCTGAGTTGCTTGAGATCCTGGTGTGCCCGAACGACCGGGGCGAAGTGGACTACCTCGAGGACCAGCAGGTGATCGTGTGCCGCACGTGTGGGTACCGGTATCCGGTCCGCGACGAAATCCCGGTCATGCTCATCGACGAGGCGGAGAAACCCGCCGAGAAACCTAGAGGGAAGCGTTGATCGATCTCGACGATCCGCAGGCACTTCGACTGGCCGATCCCCAGGGCATGCTTGACGCCGTCCTCGGTCTTCCGGGTGACTGCCGGGCCGCGTACGACTCGGCCCACCTGGCCGAGGGACTGCCCTCGCCTGACGGCGTCTCCAGCGTCACCTTCTGCGGGATGGGGGGTTCGGCCGTGTCGGGCGACGTCGTGCGTTCGGTATTCCTAGAACGCCTGGGGATCCCGATCGAGGTGAGCCGCTCGCCAATCCTCCCGGAGCACTGTGGTCCGCACACGCTTGTGGTGTGTTCGTCCCACTCTGGGAACACGGCGGAAACGCTCGCCGCGTTCCGTGAAGCGATCCATCGGGGTTGCCGCGTGCTCGTCGTGACGTCGGGGGGAACCATCGCCGACGAGGCGGCCGATGTCGGTGTGGCCACCGTCCGGGTGCCCGGCGGCTATCAACCGCGTGCGGCCCTCGGCCACCTCGCGTTCGCGTCACTGGGCGCCCTCGAGACGATCGGACTGCTGCCCCCGCTCGGCGACGATGTGGCCGAGGCGGTGGCCGAGGTGGGTAGGACAGTCGGCGAGCTCGGTCCAGCCGTTCCCGCGGCCGACAACGCGGCGAAGTCGCTCGCCGCACGCATGGGTGAACGCTTCCCAGTCATCTGGGGAGCCGACGGGATCGGCGCGGTCGCGGCCGCGCGCTGGAAGACACAGATGAACGAGAACGGGAAGGTGCCGGCGTTCTGGTCGTCGATGTCGGAGCTCGACCATAACGAGCTCGTCGGGTGGACCGCACCTTACGGGGAACGGTTCTTCATCGTGGCTCTCCGTCACGATGGTGAGGACGGCCAGTTGCCGCCCCGATTCCCGCTCTCCTACGACATCGTGCGCTCCGCCGGTGCGGAGGTGGAGGAGGTCCATGCCCTTGGCACGTCGTCGCTCGCGCGGTTGATGTCGCTCATCATCGTCGGCGACCTGACGAGCGTGTACCTGGCGATCGCCCATGGTGTCGATCCCACGCCCGTCCCGGTGATCGAGCGCCTGAAGGCCGCGCTCGCGGGATCGTGACGGCGTGAGCGAGGGTCTGCCCGGTCCCGGCGACGACCTGCCGCAGCGTGCGGCGAAAGTGGTGCGTGCCGAGTCCGAGCTGGTTCCCCGGTTCGGGGTCATCTTGGGGTCTGGGCTCGGTCCCGCTCTCGGTGACGCGTTCCAAGCCGAAGCATCGTTCGCGTTCGCCGATCTGCCGGGATTCCCCCCTGCGGGTGTTCCGGGTCACGCGGGGCGGCTCGCGCTCGGGCATCTCGCCGGTGTGCCGGTAGCGTCGTTCTCGGGGCGTGTGCACTTCTATGAAGGACATGGGATGGACGTGCCGGCGTTGTTGCCACGATTGGCGCACGAGCTCGGTGCCGAGACCATGGTCGTGACGGCGGCGGTGGGAGGGGTCGAGCGGGGGCTAGCCGGCGGAACGGTGGCCGTCATCACCGACCACGTCAACATGATGGGGACGGCGCCGCTCCAAGGCTGGCGTTATCCGGACGGGATGCCGGCCTTCGTCCCCATGAGCGCGGCGTATGACCCCGGTTTGATCAAGCTGGCTCTGGAACGAGGCCGAGCGCTTGGGATCGCGGTGGCCCCCGGCGTGTATGCGGCGATGTCGGGTCCGGCCTACGAGACGCCAACGGAGATCACGCTGGTTGGGCAGGCAGGCGCCACGGTGGTCGGCATGTCGATGGTCCCGGA
>JAYUAK010000351.1:0-3550 GCA_043741335.1 Actinomycetota bacterium | reverse complement strand
CTGTCCATGAGCGACCGGATCGCGGTGATGCTCGACGGACGGATCGAGCAGCTGGCCGACCCGGACACGATCTACGACCACCCGGCCTCGGCGTTCGTGGCGGGCTTCATCGGCAAGCAGAACTTCTTCGAGGGGACATCCCGAGACGCCGGTCGCACCGTACAGGGCGATGGGTGGACCTTCCGATCGAATCTGGAGCCGATCGGCGCCGTAGACGGGGGCGCCGCGCTCGCCGCCGTCCGGCCCGAAGCGATCCTGGTGTCGAGCGAGCAACCGTCCGAGGGACACAACGCCATCTCGGGGACCCTGGCGAGCATCTCGCACCTGGGCGACGTGATCCAGTTCGTCGTGCTCACGCCGGGGCGCAAAGAGCTCATCGCTCGGCTCCCCCGTCCCCGCGCTCCGCGTCTTGAGGTCGGGAGCCAGGTCTGGTGCTCGTGGGACCCCGACCATACGCACATGTTCGGCGCAGAACAGGCAGAGATCGTCTTGGTCGATCCAGCGAGCGACGAGGCGGCCGCCCTGGCCGGTTAGATCGTCGAGTTATGAAGGGGAGGGAGAAGCATGACGGAACCGGATGAGGGTCTGAAGATCCTGGCGTCGTCGGCGTCAGCGGAACGGATAAGCCGGCGCGCATTCATGAGTGGCTCGGTCGTCGTGGCGTTGTCGGGCAGCTACCTGCTCTCAGCCTGCGGCAAAAGCAGCAGCAGCACCGGCGGTACGTCGACCGGTGCCGGGGGGTCCACCGGCGGCGGCACCCCCGTGCTGGAGGACAAGCTGAACTTCCTCAACTGGGCCACGTACGACGACCCGAAGCTCTTCAAGAGGTTCACGCAAGAGCTCGGACCCGCCACCTCGATCGACGTGTACGCATCGAACGAGGAGGCGCTCGCGAAGTTGACGGCCGCGGCCGGCACCAGCGGATACGACATCGTCGTGCCGACCGGGCCGTATATCCCGCTCTACGTCGCGCATGACTTGCTCGAAGAGCTCGACCTGTCGAAGATCCCGAATTTCAAGAACCTCGATACGAAATTCACGAACCAGATATGGGATCCGGGGAACAAGCACTCGGTGTGCAAGGACTGGGGCACCACCGGCTGGATCGTCGACAAGAGCCAGATCTCCAGACCCATCAACACCTGGATCGACTTCATCGACGTCGCCATGAACGAGGCGAGCGGGAACGTCTCGCTGCTCGACGCGCCGGGCGAGCTCGCGGGCTTGTACTTCTGGGCGAACGGGATCGACTGGAACACCACGGATCCGGCCAACCTCGACGCCTACGAGGCGTTCATGGTCGGCCAGCTCGCTCCGCACGTGAAGGCGTTCGACTCCTACCCGGGGTATTCACTCGCCCAGGGGAACTACGCGTTGTCGCAGGTGTGGAACGGCGACGCTCGCCAGGGGCTCAACTCGGTCAAGGATCCGAGCCGGTACGCATGGGGCATCGGCGCGCCCCTCACCGAACTGTGGATGGACAACTGGACCATCGTGAAGGGCGCCACGCACCCGGAGGCCGCGTACGCGTTCCTCAACTTCATCCTCGATCCGGCGAACTCGCTCCAGGACTTGGAGTACCACGGCTACAACACCGGGATCACGGGCGTGAAGGAGGCCGCGGCGGCGGCGAACCTCCCGTTCCTGGACATAGTCTTCCTAACCGACGCGCAGCTCGCCACGACTGGGGCCCAGGTGATCACCTCGGCGTTCGACCGTGAGGTGGAGATCTACAACAAGGCCAAGGCCGCGGCGGGCGGCTAGTCGGGGCCGAGACATTGGTCCAACACGTCTCGGAGGAGGAGCGAGGAGCTCGGAGGAGGATCCGGGCTCCTCGCTTCGCGCTGGCGCTCCCCGCGTGGATCTGGTTCGTGCTGTTCTTCTTGGTCCCGATCCTGTGGATCGTGTACTACTCGTTCGGCTACAAGCCGGACATCTTCAGCCCGATCGCGACCGACAAGTTATCGTTCGATCGGTACAAGGAAGGCTTCTCGGGCACGTTCCTCCACGTCTTCTCCCAGACGCTGCAGATATCGATCATCGGCACCCTCCTCTGTCTGCTCATCGGGTTTCCGTTCGCCTACTGGCTCGCGACCCGCGTGACGGCGAGATGGAGGGGAGTGCTGCTCGGCCTGGTGATCGTGCCGTTCTTCGTGAACTTCCTGATCCGCACCATCGGGTGGCTGATCCTCCTGGCACCTTCCGGACCGATATCCACCCTCTTGCAGAGCTGGGGGCTCCGCAGCGAGCCGTTGCACCTGTTGCAGACTCGCGGAGCGGTACAGCTCGGCGTCGTTTACAACTACCTGGCGCTGATGATCTTCCCGCTGTTCGTGACGCTCGACCGGCTGGATCCCGCGATGCGCGAGGCCTCCAAAGATCTCGGCGCCAGCCGCTGGAAGACGTTCCGCCAGGTCACGCTCCCGATCGCGTCCCCCGGAATCATCGCCGGGCTGCTCTTGGTCTTCATCCCGCTCACCGGCGATTACATCACTCCTTTGGTGCTGGGCGGGGCGAAGGGGAACATGGCGGGCGCGATGGTCGCGAGTCAGTTCAACACGGGACAGAACTGGGCGCTGGGAGCCGCGCAGGCGGTGATCCTGATCATGTTGATCTTGGGAACCGTTGCCGTGTTCGCGATCCTCGGACTCGCCGTCAGGGCGATCGCGCGTGCGCGCCGGAAGATCACGCTGCCCGCGGCGATGGAGTCCGCGGCGTGAGCGCGGCGGCGGTCGCGCGGATCAAACACCGGCGTGACCGCGTCAGCTTGGCGCTTCGCGCCTGGGGCTTCGTGGTGTACGCGTTCCTGTTCCTGCCGATCCTCGTGATCGTCATCTATTCGTTCAACAACGGCCGGTCGATGCTCACGTTCAGCGGGGTCGGCCTGGATGGGTATCGAACCGGGATCACGGATCCGACCATCCAGAACGCCGTGAAGACCTCGATCGTGACCGCCGCCGGGACAGCGCTCATCGCGACCGTCCTCGGATCGTGTGCCGGCATCGCCCTGGCCAGGCGCAAGGGGAAATGGACCCTCTTCTTCATGGCTCTGGTCTTCCTCATCCTGGTGACGCCCGAGATCGTCGCCGCGATCGCGCTCCTGATCTGGTACGTGCGTCTCGGCGGTCCCTTCGGGCCCAACGTGACGATCCCCGCGGTGAGCTACGGGATCTTTCGCTTGTGGGTGGGTCACTCTTTGTTCGCGACCGCGGTCGTCACGCTGATCGTGCGCGCGCGCCTCGCTGGGCTCGAGGAGACGCTCGAGGAGGCGGCCGCCGATCTCTACGCCTCGCCGTGGCACCGATTCCGCCAGATCACCCTCCCGCTCATGCTTCCGGCGGTGCTCGCGGGCGCGTTGCTCGCGTTCAGCTTCAGCTTGGACGACACGATCATCTCGTCGTTCGTGAGCGTGGCCGGCGCGTCGCCCTGGCCCGTGTACGTGTTCAGCGCGGTACGCAACGCGCTCAGACCCGAGATCGCTTCCGTCTCGACATTGCTGCTGCTGTTGACGCTCGTCGCGATCGCATGCGTGGCGGTCGTGCTGCGCCGT
>JAYUAK010000350.1:0-3554 GCA_043741335.1 Actinomycetota bacterium | reverse complement strand
GGCGACTGTTCACCTCGCTCGAGTTCCGCTCGCTGCTGGATCGCCTTCAAGAGGTGGGCGTGACGAAGCCCAAGGTCGAGGTGACGGAGCTCGACCTTCGACAGATCACGGCGGATGAGCTGGCGATGTTGGTGGGCGCCGATGCGCCGAAAGCTCTGCGGTTCGATGTCGTTCTGGGCGAGATCCACGGGGCTGCGGCGTCTCCGGGCGGCGCGCAGGCGGCGTTCGCAACTCTGTCGACGCTGGATCCACTCGAGGAAGGGCTGGGCTCGACGGCGGCGCCGAAGTGGGCGCACGACGCGAAGGAGCTGGAACGCGGAGCGATCGCCGCTGGGGTCGAGCTGGCCGGCGTCACGTTCGACACGTTCCTGGCGGGGTACTTGTTGGATGCGGCCGCAGCCGAATATCCGCTCAGCGCGCTTTGCGAGCAGTACCTGGGCGCGGACGTGCTCGGCCAGATCGAGGAGCAGGACGAAGGTCAACTGTTCAGCGACGCGGGCTGGCGGCTGATCGCGGCCGAGGCCGCAGCCGTCGCCCTTCTTGCCCCCGTCATGGAAGAGCAGGTCGACAAGCAAGGGTTACGAACGCTGCTCGAGACCGTCGAGCTTCCTCTCGCGTCGGTCCTCGCGCACATGGAGGCGCGGGGAGTGGCGCTCGATGTCGCGTATCTCAACGGCATGGGCGAAGGTGTCCGCACGCGTATGACCGACCTGCGCGACAAGGTCTACAAGGAGGCCGGTGAGGAGTTCAACCTGAACTCGCCACCGCAGTTGCGAACGATCCTCTATGAGAAGCTCGGGCTCTCACCGGGCAAACGCACGCCGAAGGGACAGCTCTCCACGGATGCGAGCGTGCTGGAGAAGCTGCGCGATCATCCCGTCGTCGATGCGCTACTCGACTGGCGCGAGCTCGACAAGCTGAACTCGACGTACCTCGAGGCGCTGCCGCGTCTGGTCGATCCGCGCGATGGCCGGATCCACACGTCGTTCAACCAGGCCGTCGCGGCGACGGGCCGTCTCTCGTCGTCGAACCCGAACCTTCAGAACATCCCCGTGCGGACCGAGCTCGGGCGGCAGATCCGGCAGGCATTCGTTCCGGGTGGGGGCGATCAGGTGCTTCTTGCCGCCGACTACTCGCAGATCGAGCTGCGGATCTTGGCGCATCTCTCGGGCGACGAAGGCTTGCGCGAGGCATTCGCGTCCGGGCACGACATCCACACCGCGACGGCGGCGCGCGTGTTCGGGCTGCCGGAGGCCAAGGTCGACCCGGGGCTGCGATCGCGGGCGAAGATGGTCAACTACGGCCTCGCGTACGGGATGAACGCGTGGGGCCTTGCGTCGCGCCTGGACATCGCGCCCGACGAGGCGCAGGAGATCATGGACGCGTACTTCACGAGCTTCCCGGGCATCCGGGCGTATCTGGACCTCCAGGTGGACCGCGCGACCGTCGACGGATTCACCGAGACGCTGCTCGGCCGGCGCCGTCACATCCCGGAGCTGCAGGCGGCGAACCCGCGTGTTCGCGACCTGGGGCGCCGGCAGGCGCTGAACGCGCCGATCCAGGGGAGCGCGAGCGACGTCTTCAAGGTCGCGATGATCGACGTGGATCGCGCGGTCCGAGAGCATCCGGAGCTCGATTGCCACATGCTCCTCACCGTCCACGACGAGCTGGTGTTCGAGGTAGCCCGGGCGCACGTGGAAGACGCAGCGGCGCTCGTCAAGGAGCGCATGGAGAGCGCCGTGAAGCTCGACGTCGCGCTCCGCGCCGACATCGGCTGGGGAGCGAACTGGGCCGAGGCGGCCCCAGAAGGTCACTGAGCTCCAGCTACGGACGCGCTTTGTCGGGGCTCACGAGTTCGAGGGTGAGGTACCTCGACCGAAGGACGTCGACGATTGCGAGACCTGATCCGGGGGCGACGCGAAGCGCGACCGTCTCGTCCTCGTGGACGTCGATCTCGATCGCCGGCGTCTTCGCCCAATCCGCCTTCGCCTGGACAGCGTGGTGTCCTGCGGCGACCTGGAGGCGGATGGTCTCCCCATGCGAGATCTTCACCAGTGGCTCGCCATCGACGAGCACGTCGTAGCGTCTCGCGCGGTCCCGCCATCTCGTCGGGGGACGGAACACCTGAATCGTCGCCACATCGCCCTCCTGTCGGAGATGCGAGTGTATTCGTACATTGACGTCCTTTCGACTGGTCACCTACCATCCCTGAGCCGCGAGGCGCAGGTGCACCACGGTAAATCTCACATGCCGGTTCGGTGCGCGCCACGTGCGCGGAAGGGGTTGGTTCCCATAGACACCACCGAAACGGCGGCCGCGCCTGAGCGCGACCTGACGCCGGAAGAGCTCATCATCGCCATGGAGGAGTCCCTCCGTGACTTCAACGACGGGGACATCGTCGAGGGCACCGTCGTGAAGATCGATCGCGACGAGGTCTTGCTCGACATCGGCTACAAGTCGGAGGGCGTGATCCCGAGCAAGGAGCTCTCGATCCGCCACGACGTCGATCCGAACGAAGTCGTGAAGGTCGGCGACAAGATCGAAGCGTTGGTCCTGCAGAAAGAGGACAAAGAAGGACGCCTGATCCTGTCCAAGAAGCGCGCCCAGTACGAACGCGCATGGGGCAAGATCGAGGAGGTCATGCGATCGGGCGAGACCATCACGGGACCGGTCATCGAGGTCGTGAAGGGCGGACTGATCCTGGACATCGGTCTTCGCGGGTTCCTACCGGCCTCGCTCGTCGACCTTCGCCGGGTTCGCGACTTGCATCCGTTCGTCGGGACCGACCTCGAGTGCAAGATCATCGAGCTCGATCGCAACCGCAACAACGTCGTGCTCTCCCGTCGTGCGTTCCTGGAGGAGTCGCAGTCCGAGGGCCGCAAGTCGTTCCTCCAGGGTTTGACGAAGGGCGAACGGCGCAAGGGCGCGGTCAGCTCGATCGTGAACTTCGGCGCATTCGTCGACCTGGGTGGCGTGGACGGGCTGGTCCACGTGTCCGAGTTGTCGTGGAAGCACGTCGATCACCCCGGCGAGGTCGTCACGGTGGGTCAAGAGGTCGAGGTCGAGGTGCTCGACGTCGATCTGGACCGGGAGCGCGTGTCGCTCTCGCTCAAGGCCACGCAGGAGGACCCCTGGAAGGAGTTCGAGCGGCGGTATCAGGCCGGCGAGATCATCGAGGGTCAGGTCACGAAGCTCGTGCCGTTCGGTGCGTTCGTGCGCGTAGCAGCGGGGATCGAAGGTCTGGTCCACATCTCCGAGCTCAGCCACGAACATGTTGACACGCCCGAGTCGGTGCTGTCGGTCGGTGACGATGTCCGCGCGAAGGTGATCGACGTCGACGTTCCGCGCCGGCGTGTGAGCTTGTCGATGCGGCAGGTCACGGACAAGCCGCGTGCCACCGAGATCGAGGTCGAGAAGGAGGTCGAGCCCGCCGCCGAGCCGGAGATGGCTCCCGCGATGCTCGCGGTTCCGCAGGCGATCTTAGATGCGGTCGCGGAGGCCGAGGCCAGCGGTGAGTCGGACGTTTCGGCATCAGCTGACGCTGCCGAAGTCGC
>JAYUAK010000349.1:0-3562 GCA_043741335.1 Actinomycetota bacterium | reverse complement strand
TGGTCGGGAGGCAAAGATCGGCGCGCTCGTGAGAGAGCGGTGAGCTGAGGACTGAGCTCACCCTGGTAGCCCGGATCGTGGGTGGCTACTGACTAGCGTGGTCGCGTGACGAGCCCGGCCCGACAAGGTCCCATTCGTACGCGAAGATCACCACCTGCACGCGATCTCGGAGCTCGAGCTTCGAGAGGAGACGGGTCACATGCGTCTTCACGGTCGCCTCGCCGACCCCGATGACGGTGGCGATCTCCGCGTTCGACAATCCCCTCGCGATCTGCGCAAGGACTTCCCGTTCGCGCGCCGTGAGGTCCGCGAGGCCTGGCGCGACGCCGGTCACTGGTGCTCGAAGCGCGAAACGCTCAAGGAGCCGTCGAGTGGTAGATGACGCGAGGAGCGCTTCACCCGCAGCCACGGTCCGCACGCCTTCCGCGAGCCTCGCCGGTGGCGCGTCCTTCAGCAGAAAGCCGCTCGCCCCGGCGCGCACCGCCTCGTACACGTACTCGTCGAGATCGAACGTCGTGAGGATGAGGACACGCGTGACCGAGTCGGGGAGCTCGACGATGCGCCGGGTCGCCGCGATCCCGTCTAGCTTCGGCATCCGGACATCCACGAGCGCCACATCCGGCCGATGAAGTCGGGTCTGCTCGACCGCCTCGGCCCCATCAGCGGCCTCGGCGACGACGGTGATGTCGGGTTGCGCGTCGAGGATCATGCGGAAACCGCTGCGCATGAGCGCCTGGTCGTCGGCGACGATAACTTTGATCAGGGGGCGGCGTCCAGCGGAAGTCGCGCCCGCACGCGATACCCACTGCCCTCGACAGGCCCCGTCTCCAGCGTGCCGCCGTAGAGCAGCACCCGCTCGCGCATCCCGACGAGCCCATGGCCGTGCCCGTGCGATGGCACTCGACCGTCGTCCACCACCTCGAGCTCGATGGCATTCGGTGTGTAGGCCACGACGACTCGGGCTCGCGCTTCTCCGGCGTGTTTCAGCACGTTCGTGAGCGCCTCCTGGAGGATCCGGAATGCCGAGAGGTCGACGCCCGCCGGGAGATCGCGCGGAGTGCCCCGTACCTCGACCTCGATGGGCACTCCTGCCTTGCGCATCTCGTCTATGAGCGCGTCGAGCTCCTGAAGGCCAGGACGCGGCGCGAGGCGCATCGTCTCCTCGTCGCGCACGAGTCCGAGCAGGCGACGCAGGTCCGTGAGGGCATGCCGGCCGGTGTCCTGGATCGCGAGGAGCGCCTGCCGTGCCTGCACCGGATCCCGGTCCATGATCTGGTCGGCGGCACCCGCCTGCACGACCATCACGGTCACCCCGTGGGCGATCACGTCGTGTAGCTCGCGCGCGATCCGTCCGCGCTCCTCGCTCGCCGCACGGCGCAAATCCTCCTCACGCTCGCGCTCGAGCACCGCGGCCCGCTCATCCGAGGCGACGAGGCGCAGCTCACGGCGGCGCATGGCGCGACCGAGCGCGAACGCCGTGCCCACGACGACGGCGATGCTGACAATGTCGCGGGCCGCGTTCTCGGTCGACCCGACCGCGACCGAGATCCAGAGGGTGATGAGCGCGATCGTCATGCCAGCGGCGGCGGCGCGATCCGAGGCGTGGGCGCCGAGCGAGTACATGGCGAAGGGGAGAGCCGCCAGGATGATGTGAAGGTCGCTCGGTGTTCCGCCAAAGGTAGCCACGGCGGTGGCGACGAGCGCGGCGGACACCAGCGCTGCGCGTCGCCGCCACGCGAGGGGGACCGTCATGAACAACACGACCGTGATCTCCCTCGGCAGCATGGACCCTCGGAGCGTCAGCTCGGTGAACCCGGCGAGCGCGAGCAGGACGGCGACGAAAGCATCCCGTCTCGGCGGGCTCCCCGCCGTCAGCCGCGCTCGAAGCCACGTCATCAACCCCCTACGGTACCGGCCGCGCCGGTCCCCGAATCCACCTTCCGGTGGATGCCGGCGTCAGACCTGCGGGTGACGACGTAGGGACTCGGCGTCCATAACGTTCGACGCCGACGCCTCATGGACCGGTCAGCGAGTGAAGGCTGGACGGATCTAGTGAGACGCAAGAGAGGGGTCCATATGTCGATGGTCAATGCCGCGATCGATCAGGAGGCCCAACCGGGCCGCTCGGAGCGATGGGGATTCCTCGCCGGGCTCGTCTTCGTGGGCGTGATGGCGTATTGGATCTCGGTCTGGTTCCCATATCAATTCCTCAACACCGATGACGGGCTCCGATCCTTCTATCAAGACATCCTGCCATCCCCGGATGGCCCCAAGCCTCTGGGCATCCGGACGTTCCTCCCAGCGGTGCTGCTCGGGCCTGGGTGCCTCCTCTTCATCTGGTTCCTCGCCGCGCTCGTGCGCGTGCTGCGCCGTGCGCGGGGCGGCCGCGGCGTCCTTCCCTGGGTCGCCTTCTCGGGCGGGATCGCCTTTGTCGTGCTGCTCCTGGCGGCGAACGCGGCGTACGACTCGGTTGCCACGGCGGGCCGATTCATGCCGACGTTCCGGCTCGATCTGAGCGTGGCCCGGGTGCTCTCGGCGCTGTCGCACTGGCTGGGCGTACAGGCGGGGGTCGCCGGCAGCGTCATGGCCGGAGCGACCGCCCTCGTCGCGTTCCGGTCCGATCTTCCGCGCTGGTATGCCTGGACGAGCGCGGTCGTCGCGGTACTGAGTGCGTTCACCGTCATGCTGGTCGTGCCGCTCTTCGTTTTCGTGGGCTGGATCGCCCTGACCGCGACCGTCCTGTTGCTGCGCTCGCCGAGCAGGACGAGCGCGACGGCGCACGAGGCAGGCGCGGCTTAGGCGCGGTAGTTCACGTCACCGAGATCGCCACTCTTCACGGAACCCGTTGATGTGGCGGCGCGCTGGATGCGGTCAGACTGCGCGGTCAGTCGACGATCCGCGTCCTATCGCCGCGCCCGAAAGTGCGCATTTCGTGCGGAGGGGGTGGGATTCGCACCCACGGAAGCCTTGCAGCTTCAACGGTTTTCAGGACCGCCGCACTCGACCGCTCTGCCACCCGCCGGGGCAGTCTTCCGCGCACGTGCCACGCGCGAGTCCGTGGCCTGCCGCTAGGCGCTGCGCGCCTCCATCAGCGCCAGGAGGTCGTCCGCCCCTTCGACGGAGATCCCCGAGGCAAAGACTGGCGGGTTCAACCCCGGTCGGGACCGCCAGTCTTTGCCTTCGATATCGCTCATCGTGACCGCGACGAGCGGCATCACCGCGGCCTTCGGCTTCACGGACACGCTGCGCCCGCCGCCCACGCGGATCGTGTCGAACAGCTCCGCGACGAGCTGCTTGCGCCGCTCCGTCCGCGCGCGTTCCCAGGTCGCCGCGAGGGCCTGGCAGCGAGCACATGGGAGAGAGTGACGCGCCGGGCCCATCAGATCACGCGTCAGATACGCCGCCTTTCGCGGCACGCCCGGACTTGGCTCCGCTAGTCTCGCTTCCCATGCCGTCGGACTCTGCGCTCGCCGGGGACTGGGTGGGCTCGTTCCGCGAGACCGGCAAGGCGCCGCGTCATCTACGGGTCGAGTTCTCGACCGCTGGGGATCTCGTGTCCCTC
>JAYUAK010000348.1:0-8295 GCA_043741335.1 Actinomycetota bacterium | reverse complement strand
CCGTGAGTCTACACTGGGCGCGAGCGCTCGCAGGGTCTCGGAGACGGAAGCAGGACGGTCATCTCCGGCCGCCACTGGATACGCGACGACGAGATCCGCCCCCGCCTCCCGGAACGCGTCGAGCCGGACCCGTGCAGCGACCGGGTCACCGGCGAGACAGATCGCCCGCACCAAGGTCTCGGGGACCTCATCGGGACGCCCGGCAGCATGCGCCGCCGCCGCCGCCCGCGCCTCGTCCCCCAGCCCGATGGCCGCGAACTGCCGCGCGTAGGCCGGGAACGATGCGTACTCCCCCGTCGCAGCCCGGAGCGCCCGCAAGGCACCGGATCCATCGGCACCGAGACTCGCGCGGACGTAGACGCCGATCGTGACGGAAGCCGGGTCGCGTCCGGCGGCTTCTGCTCCCTCGCGGAGCTGCACCTCCGCAGCGGCCACGCGTTCGGGCGGACACCAGTTGAGTAGGACGCCGTCGGCCACCTCCCCCGCAAGGTGCATGGCTCGCGGCCCCAGGGCCGAGATCCAGATCGGGAGCGGATCGTCGATGGCGAGCGACAGCTGAAGCGTCCTGCCGCCCACTTCGACCGGTTTGCCGGCAAACAATCTCCGCAGGGTGAGAACTAACGCGCGAAGACCGTCGAGCGCGCCAGCGCCGGCGGGACCCGTGCCCAGCCCCAGGAGGATGCGTCCCGACGACCGTTCGTGCACCGTCGCGGCGCCCATCGCGGTGAGCATGGTGGTGCGCGCCCCCATCGTGACGATGCCGGTCCCCAGGAGGAGCCGCTCCGTCTCACCCGCGAGCGCCCCGAGTGCCACCAGTGCATCGCGGCCCGCGATCTCTGGCACGAACACTGCGGAGTATCCGAGCGCCTCCGCCTCACGCGCCAGGCCGGCGAAGACCGACCACGGGAACGGATCGCGTAATGCGAACGCGATACCTCGCAGCGCCGGTTGTCCAAGGGTCGGTTGTCGGAGATCGGTCACGCTGCCATGGTGCCACGCGATGGAGCCCGTCACTTTCTCTACCGAGGACGGCGTCCGCCTCGAAGGCGAGCTACGCCTGCCCACAGGCGCCCCGCGCGCGACGGCGGCGATCTGTCATCCGCACCCGCGACACGGTGGGAGCAAAGACCACCCGATCCTGTGGGCCGTCCGCAACGAGCTCGCCCACCGCGGGCTCGCCGTCCTAGCATTCAACTTCCGCGGCGTAATGGGCTCAGGAGGCACGTACGGCGGGGGGCGCGACGAGGTTCGCGACGCTCGCGCGGCGATCGGGCGGGTGCGGGAAGAGGCGCCCGAGGGCCCGACCGTGGTCTGCGGTTGGTCGTTCGGGGCCAACGTCGCGCTCCGCGAGGCACTCAACGACGAGCGCGTGGCGGCGCTCGCCCTGGTGGGGCTGCCGCTCGTGCCCGCCGACCTCGAGCTGCCCAAGCTCCCGGGAGCGACGGAGTTGCGGGACTTCCGCGTTCCCGTGCTGCTCTTAGCGGGCGAGCGCGATGAGTTCAGTCCGCCCACCGAGCTTCGGGCCATGGGCCAGACCTTCCGGCGCGCCCGCGTCGAGATCCTTGCGGACACCGACCACTACCTGTGGCGGCGCGAGCGCGAGGCGGCGACCGTGATCGGCGAGTTCGCTGACGAAGTGCTGACGCCGGACCAGTCGGGCTAGACCGGACCGTCGCGTTTCGTGTGACCGTTGCTTCGCGGATCCATCGTCGACGCCTTCGGTCTGGACAGCCAGACGAACGGGACGAATGCAAATACGCCGGCGAAGAGTCCCCACCATGCGACGAGCCCGAGAACCACGAACAGAGCGGAAACACCGATCCAGAGCCACGGGTTGCCCCACCACGGACGCTCGGGCGACGGGGGGTCCCGCGGGGGCGAGACGATGTCCGGTTCGACGATGCGTGCCGCTCGCCGCAAGGCCGCGCGATCCATTCGCCATCGCCGTCGGAAGACGAGGACGAACCCGGCCGAGAGGAGGGCCAGGGCCGCGAAGGGCATGATGACGAACAGCAGGTCCCCGCGATCGACGGAAGAGACCAGACCTCGTATCACGGCTTCGGCGGTCGCCCATCATCGAAGTCAGAGCGCGCCGAGCGCCACGACTTCACGAGCCGGTAGAGCGTGGCGGCACCGAGCCCAAGGACGAGCGCGAGGCCGACGATCTCGATGATCACGCTTCCTCCCAGATATCCGCGACGACCATGCAGAGCAGGATATCGGCGTCAAGACTGACTCATGAGAGCGGGCTCATCGAGAGCTCATCGGCGTCACATGACCACCTCCGTACGGTGAGGTCGACGGACCGAAGGAGGTGATAACGATGAAGAAGAGACTCTGGATCGGGACCCTCGTCTCGACGATCGCTTCGCTCGCGATCTGGATGGGGCTCGGAAGCACCGCTTCGGCTCAACCCGCAGCGAAGGCCCGGCCCGCCCAGGTCGCCGTCACCCATTCCGGGAAGACGGCGGCAAGCGAGCCCGATCCGTCCGAAGACCCCTCCGGTACCGATGGAGACACCGTGCAGTCGGGGGATCAGACGACGCCGGACAGCGGCTCGGCCGACGGAACCGAGGCCGGATCGACGGAGCAAGGGACGTCGACGGAGACCGACGGCGTCGATTGCCAGCAGGAAGGTAACTTCGACGGCGTCAACGCCGCCGGGACCGGACCGGGCTGCGACGGCTCGGGCGCGTAGGCGACTTTCGTAGCAGCGGGAGGCCGTCACTCGACCGAGGCGGAGGGGGCGGGGAGATCACGTCTCCGCCCCTTCCGTTCGTTCCCCGGCGCGAAGCGAAGCGTCCAGGGCCTTGATCTCGGATGCGATCGGGAGCGAGAACGAGAACGCCGCGCCGTGTCCCGCACGCGAATCGACCCAGATACGCCCGCCGTGCGCAGTCACGATCTCGCGGCAGATCGCGAGGCCGAGCCCGCTCCCTCCGTCGCTCCTTCGCGCCGGATCTCCTCGGACGAAGCGATCGAACACCCTCGGAAGCAGCTCGCTCTCGATACCCGGTCCTCTGTCGGTCACCGAGCAGGTCCCCATAGCCCCGTCCCGCCGGATGGAGATCGTCACCACATCTCCCGGCGGCGAGTACTTCACCGCGTTCCCCACCAGGTTCGCGAGGATCTGGTCGAGCCGGTCCCGATCCGCGTTCACGGCGACATCGCCCCCATGGATCTCGACACGAAGCTGTTTTGCTTCGACGAGGGAGCCGAGCGATGCGACGACGCTGGCTGCGCTGTCGCGCAGATCAACCGCTGATCGCAGGAGCCGAAACTCCCCTTCGTCGATCCTCGCCAGGGTGAGGAGGTTCTCCACGATGCGCGACATGCGAGCAACCTCTTCGTTCGCGCTCTCCAGGACCGAGCGCGCGCCTGGGTCCAGCTCCCGCAACCGCAGACTGACATCGAGCTCGGCACGCATCGCGGCGAGCGGCGTTCGGAGCTCGTGGGACGCGTCGGCGACGAAACGGCGCTTGTCTTCGAGCACGCGCTGCAGTCGATCGAGGAGGTCGTTGAGGGTGACGGCGAGCCGTTGCAACTCATCCGATGTCCGCGGTACCTCGATGCGCTCGTCGAGGTGACCCACGCTGAGCTCGGCGGCCTCCTTGGTCATGTGGGAGACCGGGCGAAGGGCCCGCCGCGCGAGCCACCAGCCGCCGAGCCCGGCGATCAACAGCCCGGCCGGGCCGGCGATCAACAACAAGATGGAGAGGCGTCGAACAGATCGCTGGACTTCATCGAGCGACGACGCGACGACCAACACGGCCTTGCACGATCCCGACGAAAGGTGGACGGCGAGGATCCGGAAGGATTCGCGATCCGGGCTGGTGGTCACGGTTTCGCGCAGCCCTTGCCCCGCGAACACCCGCGCAGTTTCCGCGGGCGAGATGAGCGGGCGATCGGCGATCGTGTCGCCTGAAGTCTCCAGCACCGTTCCCGCCGGTCCGAGCAACTGTGCGGCGGACTCACCCGTCTGTAGCCCGGTCAGCGAAGCGTCGGAGATGTCTTGGAACTCACCCTCGCACCCGGTCCCGGTCCCGGTCGTGTTTGCACCCCCACCCTTGAGGCCGAGCGAGATCTGCGCAGCCCGAGTGTCGAGTCCTTGATCGACGCCTTGGACCAGATCCGCCCGGAGGCGAACGACGAGGAACACGCCCAGCGTCGCGAGGATCAGCGCAAGCAGTGCCACGTACCAGGCGGTCAGTCGGACTCGGATCGGCAGGTTCACGAGGATTCCAGCACGTAGCCAACGCCTCGGACGGTGCGGATCAAGGGCCGGCCGAACGGACGCTCGAGCTTCCGCCGCAGGTAGGAAACGTAGACATCGACGACGTTCGAGAACCCCGTGAAGCTGTAGTCCCACACCTGCTCGAGGATTCGGCCCCGGCTCAACACCTCGCCCGGATGCCGCATCAGGAACTCGAGGAGTCCGAACTCCCTGGCAGACAGCTCCACGGAGCTCCCGGCCCTGGTCACGGTGTGAGCGGCGGGGTCGAGGATCACGTCACCGACGATAAGCACCGCCGGACGCTCCGACGGACCCCGGCGCACGAGAGCCCGGAGGCGGGCGAGGAGCTCACCGAAGGCGAACGGCTTCACGAGGTAGTCGTCCGCTCCGGCGTCCAGGCCGCGGATGCGGTCCTCGACCGCGTCGCGCGCCGTGAGCAGGAGGACGGGAGCCCAGCGCTCGCGGGCCCGCAGCTCGCGGCAGATCGAGAACCCGTCGGTTCCCGGCAGCATCACGTCCAAGATCACTGCGTCGTAGTCGTACTCGAGCGCCTTCGACAGCCCGTCGTCCCCGTCATGGCATTGGTCGACGGTGTGTCCTTCCTGTTCCAACCCGCGCCGAAGCGCGCGAGCCATCTTGATCTCATCTTCGACCAACAGGACGTGCATCCGCAGACCTCCTCTCGAGCCAGTCTGTGAACGTTCGATGAGAGGTCGATGAGAGTCCACCCTACCCCTCGCCGTTCTCACGGAACTCTCATGGCCGGCGTCGTACCACTGGGTGGATGCCCAACGAGGAGGTTCACGGACTGTGAGAGCCAGAACAGCTTGGATCGCCGGAACGTTGGCCGCCGTGGCACTCCTGAGCGCCTGCGGCGGGTCGTCGAACGGCCCGACATCGGCCGCTCCCTCGACGCCGGCCGCAAGCTCCACACCGCCGTCCGGCCAGACACCTTCGGCCACACCGGAGCAGTCGCCCGTACCGGTCGAGTCGCCGGTTCCGGTCGAGAACACTCCCCCGGGGGACATCCCGGACAACATCGCGTACGTCCCCTATCGCTCTTCCGCTGGCGGCTTCACGATCTCCGTTCCCGAGGGTTGGTCGCGATCGACCGCCAAGGGCTCCGTGACGTTCACGGACAAGCTCAACACCGTCCTCGTCAGCTGGCAGTCCGCGAGCGCCGCCCCGACGATCGCGACCGCTAAGGCGACGGAGGTTCCGCAACTACGTCAAACGACCCGCGCGTTCCAGCTGAAGAGCGTCAGCGCTACGACGCTCCCCGCGGGACCGGCCGTTCTCATCGAGTACCAGGCGAACAGCGATCCGAACCCGGTGACCGGGAAGCAGTACCGGCTCGACGTCTTGCGGTACGAATTGTTCAAGAACGGCTCGGAGGTCGCGATCACGCTGCTCTCGCCCGTCGGCGCCGACAACGTCGATCCGTGGCGGATCGTCACGGAGAGCTACCAGTGGATCTGACTCAGCTGTCGAGTGGCGCAACTCCGGCCCTGGAAGCACACGAGCTCTACCGCTTCTACCACGCAGAAGACGAGGAGACGTTCGCGCTTCGCGGCGTCTCCCTCCAAGTTGCCGCCGGCGAGATCGTTGCGGTCGTCGGCCCATCCGGGAGCGGCAAGTCGACCCTGCTCTCCTGCCTCGCCGGTCTCGATGAGCCCGACGGTGGGCACGTGGCGATCGCGGGCGATCGCATCACCCGCAGGCCTGAGGCCGTGCGGGCCGGACTCCGAGCACGCCTGGTGGGGATGCTGTCGCAGTCCGGCAACTTGCTCGAGCACCTGAGCGTCGCCCAAAACATCGAGGTCGCAAGATCGCTTTCCCGTCCGGCTGCCGGCCGTGCACGGACGACGACGCTACTCGCGGATGTCGGCCTGGCCGAACGAGCCGCTGCCCGGCCGTCCACGCTTTCGGGCGGCGAGGCGGCCCGTGCCGGACTCGCCGTGGCTCTCGCGAACGACCCCCCGATCCTGCTCGCCGACGAGCCGACCGGAGAGGTGGACGAGGCAAACGAGGCCCTGATCCTCGATCTGCTGCGAGTCCGAGCCGATGCGGGCGGCGCCGTCCTGATCGTCACGCACAGCGATCGAGCCGCGTCGGCTGCCGATCGAGTCGTGCATCTCGTGGACGGAAGGATCGCCCCATGACCGAAGACACACTCGTGCGCGCCGAGTCGCTCGTGCGCGTCTACGGAGGAGGCCGCAATGCCGTCACCGCGGTTGTAGACGCGACGTTCACGGTGGGACCAGGAGAGCTGATCGCGCTCGTCGGTCCCTCCGGAAGCGGCAAGTCGACGCTCCTCCACCTGATCGCAGGGCTCGACCGCCCGACGAGCGGGACGATCTCGTGGCCTGCCCTCGGTCCCCGCGAGGGCCTGCGTCCCGGACCCGTGGGGATCGCGTTCCAAGGGCCCAGCCTGCTTCCGCCGCTCACCGTCATCGAAAACGCGGCGCTGCCCCTCATGCTGGCCGGCGGTTCGGCAACCGACGCCATGGCGGCGGCATCGGACCTGCTCGACGCGTTCGGAGTCGGCTCGCTCGAATCCAAGCTCCCGGAGGAGCTCTCGGGAGGACAGGCGCAGCGTGTGGGGCTCGCCCGCGCGTTCGTCGGATCCCCGCGGTTGGTCCTGGCCGATGAGCCAACCGGCCAGCAGGATCACGAGACGGCGTCGCGCGTGATGGACGCCGCGCTCACGATCGCGGCGCTCCAAGGCACAGCGTTTCTGATCGCAACCCACGATCGGACGATCGCCGGACAGATGACGACGCAATGGTCCGTCGAGGACGGGCATCTTCGAACCGAGGCGATCCCATGCTCGGTCTGAAGTGGCTGAGCGGACTCATCCGTCGGCGCACCGGGCGGCTGATCGGTCAGGCCGCCGGCGTGGGAGTCGCCGTCCTGCTCCTCGCCTCGCTCGGAGCGTTCTTCGCGTCGAGCCGCGCGACGATGACCTCGCAGGCGTTCACCGCCGTCCCCGTCGACTGGCAAGTACAGGTCACACCCGGAACTCCGCCTGCCCAGGCGCTGAAGACGGTCGCGTCGGCACCGGGCGTCGTCGTCGCACTCCCCATCGGGTATGCGCAGACGACCGGATTCACGTTGAAGAGCGGTGGAACGGTCCACACGACGGGACCGGGCAAGGTGCTGGGATTGCCCGCGAACTACGTGTCGACGTTCCCCGGAGAGATCCGGTACCTCGTGGGGTCACAGTCGGGGGTGCTTCTCGCCCAGCAAACCGCCGCGAACCTGGGGGCGACCGTCGGCTCCATCGTGTCGATCGGCCGGCCCGGCCTGCCGGCCGCCAGCGTGACGGTCACCGGCGTTGTGGATCTGCCCAAGGCGGACTCGATGTTCCAGTCCATCGGACTCGCTCCCGGCTCCGGACCGACGGCTCCTCCGGACAACGTCATGCTGCTGTCGAGCGCCGAGTGGCAGAAGCTCTTCGCCGGAACGACCACGGGCACCACCACGACACAGATCCATGTGGCCCTGTCGAGCGCTCTTCCGGCAGACCCCAGCGCCGCCTTCGCCCAGGTCGTCGGCAGGGCGAAGAACGTGGAAGCCGCCCTCGCCGGCGCAGGGTTAGTTGGCGACAACCTGGCCGCGCAGCTCGACGCCGCCCGCAGCGACGCGATCTATGCAGAGCTGTTGTTCCTGTTCCTGGGGTTGCCCGGCGTGATCCTGGCGGGCCTGCTCACGGCCGTCATCGCCTCCTCAGGCCGAGACCGTCGCCGGCGCGAGCAGGCGCTCCTGCGGATCCGCGGCGCCTCGCCGAGACAGATCGTGCGCCTCGCCTCTCTCGAGGCGGTCGTGACGGGGGTGATCGGAGCGCTGCTGGGTCTCGCCGGCGCCGCCGTCACCGGTCGGATCGCGTTCGGCACAACACGGTTCGGTGCAACCACGGATCAAGCCTTCGCATGGGCCGCGGTCTCCGTCGCCGCGGGCATCGGTCTGTCGCTCGCGACGATCGTGCTGCCTGCGAGGCGAGACGCCCGTGAGCTTTCGGTCCGAGCGGCGCAGACGGTGATCGGGGTCGTTCGCAAGCC
>JAYUAK010000347.1:0-3564 GCA_043741335.1 Actinomycetota bacterium | reverse complement strand
CGTTCGCCGAGAAGTTCCTGTCCGATTCCTTCGTCGAGCACAACCCGATGCCCGGCACCACCGGAGACAAGGCCGGCGCGATCGCGATGTTCACGATGATGCGGGAGCAGACCCCCGACATGCACATCGAGATCGACGATGTCATCGCGTCCGGCAACAAGGTGACGGTCCGCAGCACTTCGAACGGCACCGACACGAACGGCTTCATGCCGGGGATGCCGACGACGGGGAAGTCGTTCTCCATGGGCTCGATCGACGTACTCACGTTCGACGACGTCGCATGAACACCGAGCACTACGGCGTCTACGACATCGCCGGCACGATGACCCAGTTGGGCCTGATGCCCGCGCCGTAGTCAGCGTTCGCGGATCCAGCGTTCGAGGTCGCCGCGGTGCACCACGCCGAGGATCAAGATCACGCGGTCCTCGTCGATGACGTCGTACATCACGCGGTAGTCGCCCACCCGGAGTCGGTGGAAGGAGTCACTCCCGCCCTGGATGGTCTTGACGGACTTGCCGCCGATCCTGCCGGGCTTCGCGACGTCCTGGGAGAGCTTCTCGAGGGCTCGGCGGATCCTCGTTCGAGCATCGGGCGGCAACTTCGTGAACGCTCGAGTCGCCGAGGGCGCCAGCTCGACGCCGTACCGAGGGTTCAGGCCAGTTCCTCGAGGCTCGTCGTGCGACCCTTCGCGTAGGCGGCTCGGGCCGCACGGCGCATCCGCAGGTACTCATCCGCATTCGCGAGGACCAGATCCTCTGCCTCCTCCACCGGGAGCAGTACCGCAGCCGGACGTCCGCGCTTGGTCACAATGAAAGCCGTGCCCGCCTCGACCTGCTCGATCACGGCCGAGGCGCTCGCCTTCAGCTCCTTCACTCCGATCTCTGCCATGGTTCCTCCGCTCCAAGAGTGACTACCTAGGTGGTCACCTTACCACTGTCACCTCGAGGCGGAGCCGCGCGATGACGTTCGATCTCCCGGTACGATGCTGCGGTGCTGGATCGCCGGTATCCGAAGTGGTTGTGGGCGCTGGCGGCGATCCCGCCCATCGTGGCTGTTCTCACCACGGTCCTCGCGCCGCAGCCGCACGGCCATTGGACCGAGCACCTCACAGGCGCTGGGTTCGGGAGTGCACAGCTCGTGCTCTTGCTTGTCCTGGTAACGATGCTCGGTTGGCGGAAGCTCGGGGTGTTGCTGTTGATCTCGTTCGCTGTCGTGGCCGTCGGCATCGTGCTCCATGTGATCAGTGGCCTTGAAGTCGCACACTCGATCTGGCGCACGACCGGCGATCCGAGGACCGGGACCGGCTATGCGACGGGACACGTGAGGGCGGGGTTCGCCGACCAGCTCATCGTGATCGGCGGGTTCGCCTTCGCGGTCAGCGCCGGAGCGACGCGACGGGTTCCGGCACGGATGGCCGTCGTCGCGTTCGCGATGGCGCTCATCCCGCCGCCCTTCATGTGGCCGGCTGCGGGCGTCTTGGTGCTCGTGCTCTACGCACTCACGTCGGCGTCGGCGACCTTCCCGTTCGTGCCGAAGACGAACGAGAGCGCAGGGCTAGCCGGCGCGAGCGGGTGATCCCGACCGTCTTTGTGACCGTTGGTCAGAGGTCCGATTCGACCGACTTCCTTCCCCGGCGTACGGTCCGATCACATTCGGCGAAGGGGTGGGGGATGCGCAAGAACCTGTTCGTCTCGCTGACCATCGTGACCGTCGCGGCGCTGCTGATCGCCGCTGTTGCGTTCCGACCGAGAGGGATGGAACGCGAGAACGCCTCGAGGGAGGCAGGCGAGCACGTCGGTGCTGCCGTGACCGCGGCCGACATGGGCCGGATCACGCGTGCCGAAGTTCGCGCGATGGCGCCGGCCGTGGCGGCTCCCGGCTGGGCCGGTGAGATCAAGCTCGGTGTCGAGGACACCTGGGAGCCCACGATCGCGGCCGACCCGAGCGCCTCATACCTCTACGTGATGTACAACCGGTTCGGCGGGCCGAAGGCCTGCAAGACGTGCCCCGCGACCCCGATGTACCTGCGGGTCTCGAGCGACAACGGTGTCAGCTGGGGGCCGGAGACCTACCCCTGCCCCTGTCCGGGCGTGAAGCAGTTCCAGTACGACCCGGTCGTGAAGGTGGCGTCGAACGGCGTGGTCTACGCGACGTGGATGAACCACTACGACATGGTGTTCAGCAAGTCTTCCAACCACGGAGCCACGTGGACCGCGCCGATCGAAGTCTCGGGGGCGCCGTGGGGCGACAAGCCGTGGATCGGCGTGAGCCCGAACGGCAACGATGTCTACATCGCGTACGAAACCGCCTCCGACGTCTGGGTGGCCGCGTCGCACAACGCCGGCGCGTCGTTCGCCGCCGCCGTCAAGCTGAACACCGACACCGGCAAGTACCGGTACCCGAACGGTTTGGAGGTCCTGCCGAACGGCATGGCCCTCCTGTCCGCCTCGAGCTACCCGGGGAGCAGCAAGCAGACCACCGGGCCGGTCGACATCGAGATCTGGCGCACCACGAACGGCGGGACCTCGTGGGCACGCACGATCATCGCGACGCCGTTCACCGGCGTGGACTTCTCGACCTCATCGACCACGGCGCTCGGGAGCGACGCGGCCGGCAACCTGGTCGCGCTCTACTCGGGAGCGACCACGCTCGGCGGAACCGGTCACGTGTGGGTGCGTCGTTCGACCGACAGCGGTGTCACGTGGGCGGCGGCCGTCGAGATCGGGAACAGCGCCGCGAATGCGAGCTTCCCGGCGATCGCGGGCGGCGCGAGCGGCGTCTTCGGCGTGCATTACGCCGATAACCGAGGCGGGTCGTGGAACACGTACTACCGGACCTCGACCGACGGCGGGCAGACGTGGAGCGCGGAGGCCGACATCGCCGACGCGAGCGCGGGCGCGACCTACAAGACCGCAGCCGGATTCGCCTCGGAGTACGGCGACTACGGCGCCATGGACATCTCGAACATAGGCAAGACCGTGGCGGTCTGGGGCGAAGGGGCGAGCTTCTCGAGCGGCCCCGGAGGGATCTGGTTCAACCGCCAGCTCTGACTTCGTCGACGACCTGCGTCACGGCGGGTTCGTGTGGCCGTCGCCGAAAGGAAGAGGAAGGCATGGCCGATGAACCGAGCGTCCACATCGAGACCTCTACGAGACACTCGAGCGGCTTGGGGCGCGAGGGACGATCACGTCGATGGGCGGGCTGGCTGGTGGACCCGCCGCATCCTTCGCTATCGGCGGTGCCGCGAACATCGAGCCGGGCGTCCTCGGCTCAGCGTTGGAGCAGGCGTGCTCGATCCTCCTGCAAGCGTGCGCTGAGGTCGGGCTAGAACATGAGGGGATCGCGCTTGCCGAGCTTCAGACGGTCCGCTTCCTCGAGCGTTCGCTCGAACAGCCGGCAGAGACGTTCGCGGGCGCGGCAGAAGTTGCAGAGCTGTTCGGTGTATCCCGCCAACGGGTGAGTGAACTTCGTCGCAGGCGCGGCTTCCCGGCGCCGGCGGCGGAACTCGCAGCAGGCCCGGTATGGCGAGTCTCCTCCATCCAGCTGTTCCTCTCTGAGTGGGAA
>JAYUAK010000346.1:0-3568 GCA_043741335.1 Actinomycetota bacterium | reverse complement strand
TGTGGCTGCGGGCGATGTCAGGCATCTCGTGCCCGCCGGAGAGCTCCTCAGCCGCCCACTTCGTCAGGTCGCGGATCGAGATGATGCCCACCACGCTTCCACGGTCCAGGACCGGCAGGTGGCGGATGTTCCGCGAGGCCATGATCTCCGCCGCTTCTGCGATGTCGGTCTTCGGCGAGATGGTTGTCAGGTCGCGGCGCGTCATCCCGTGCGCGACCTGCACGTTGTGCGGATCACCGCCGGCTGCGACCAGGTTCACGATGTCGCGCTCGGTCACGATCCCTCCGAGCTTCTTGCCCTCCAACACGACGACCGAAGAGATGCCGTTCGAGCGCATGACCTTCGCGACGTCGGCGAACGTGTCCTCGGCGCCCGCCGTCTTCACGTCGGTGTGCATGATCTCTCCGACCAGCATGGCTCCTCCTCGGATGCTCGGTTGGGCGCTCGGTGCACAGCCTACTAGTGGTCGCTGCGGCCGCTGAAGTGGAACGCCTCGATCTTGAGCGCCGGCACGCGGGAAGCCGAGAAGAAGAATTCGCTCGCGAGCTCAGCCTGGCGCCCCACGAGCGACACGTTCAGCAACGCATCGATGATCGACTGGGTGAAACGGAAATTCATGACCGGGCCGACGATCTCGCCCTGTTCGATCAGGAACGTGCCGTCCCGCGTCATGCCGGTGATGCTCGACTCCATCGGGTTCACGACGTTCGAGTAGTGGAAACGGGTGACGAGCACCCCTCGTTGGGTCGAACGGATCATGTCCTCGAGCGTCGCGTCGCCCTCGGCCATGAACAGGTTGAGCGGGAACGGTCCCTCGGTGTTGGGTGATGGCAGGCCGTGTCCGGTCGAGGCCCGATCCGCCTGCTTCGCCGTTCGCCGGTCGTAGACCGCGTCCAGGAACACGCCGTCGCGGATCAAGTCGACTCGCTGTCGTGGAACGCCCTCGAAGTCGAACGACGCTCCCAGGGTGCGCGGGTCGGCGCCGTCGTCCCATATCGAGATCGACGGCGCCGCCACGGATTGTCCGGTCTTGCCGCTGAAGCACGATCGGTCTTCGACGTACTGACGGCCGCCGAAGCCGACGTAGGCCAGGAACCCGGCGAGCGTGGCGACCGCGGCCGGTTCCAGCACTACCGGATACGTGCCCGGATCGAGCGGCACCGGGCGCTGGCTCCTCAGAGCCTTGTCCGCGGCGCGCCTTCCGATCGACTCCGTGTCGATGGCGTCGTCCGAGCCGGAGAATGTCTCGGCGAACCCACTGCCCTGCTCCCCTCCGGTCATCACGGCGGTGACGGAGGCCTGAGTCCCCGGCGACCAGCAGAACTGCCCCTCGGTGTTCGCGATGCCGAGCTCGGCGGCCGCGGTCTCGAACGCCCCGGCTGCCACGAATCCGTCGGGGCATTGGTCGATCAAGCGCGAGACGGCCTCAGCGCGTGAGGCCGGCGTGGCCTCGGCGGTGCCGTCGAAGAACCGATCCACGGCAGGAACGTCTGCCTTCGGCGCCAAACCGGGGAAGAGGGGATCGGGCGCGGCGACCTCCGCCATCTCCTTGGCGCTCTTGGCGGCGGCGCGCGCACCCCGCTCGCTGAAGTCGTTCGAGGACGCGACGCCGGTACGGCCGCGAGAGGCCACTCGTACGCGGAGGCCGGTGTCCTCTCGAAACGTGGACTGGTGGATCTCGGAGTTCGCGAACCGGGTGAGACCGCCCCATTCGTGGACGAACAACACCTCGACACCGTCGACCCCGGGAAGCTCCAGCGCCGGCGCGGCGATGGAACGGAACCCGTCTTCTCCGATGAGCCCCGGCATCAGCGCACCCCCACCTGGACGTTGCGGAACCTGGCGGGCGAGGTGCCGTGTCCGACCCGGCCGACCTGTCCCGGCTGACCCTTGCCGCAATTCGGCGTGCCCCACACCGTCCACTCCTCGCGGCCGCCGACCGCGTCGCACGAGCCCCAGAACTCCGGCGTGATCCCGGTGTAGTTCGGGTTCTTGTAGAGCTGCGTGACCTTCCCGTCCTTGATGCGCCACGCGATCTCGCAGCCGAACTGGAAATTGATCCGTTTGTCGTCGATCGACCACGACTGGTTCGTGGCCATGTAGATGCCGTCCTTGGTGTCGCCGATGATCTCGGCGAGCGAACCCTCGCGCGGTTCGAGCGAGATGTTCGTCATCCGGATGAGTGGAAGGTGCGACCATCCGTCGGCGCGGCTGGTGCCGTTCGAGGTCTGGCCGACGACTGCCGCCGTCTCGCGACTGGTCAGGAAGTTCTGGAAGATGCCGTCCTCGATGATCGGGATTCGTTGCGCCGGAACCCCTTCGTCGTCATAGCCGAACGAGCCGAGTCCGCCCGGGAGCGATGCGTCGGCGGTGATCGACACGAGCGGGCTGGCGTAGCGGAGCGTTCCGCGGTCCTCGGGCTTCAGGAACGACGAACCGGCGTAGGCCTCCTCCATCCCCAGCACGCGATCAAGCTCGATCGGGTGGCCGATCGATTCGTGGACCTGCAGCTCGACCTGGCCGCTGTCCAAAATGAGCGTCGTGATCTCGCTTGGGCACTCGGGAGCGGACAGCAGCTCCACGGCCTCTCGACCGGTGCGCTCGGCCTGTTCGATCAGCCCCAAGATGCGGATGTGCTCCCATCCCGCCGCCTTCACGTGGCCGCGGAACGAGTTGGGATACGAGCGTCGCTGCATGTCGCCGTCGGCGATCGCGGTCGCCTCCAAACCACCACCTGAATGCACCACCACCTGGTTGATCGCCGCGCCTTCCGAGGAGGCGAACCACGTCGAGCGGCGGAACAGATCCAGGCCACCTTCGGCGAACGTCACGCCGGGAACGGCCTGCATCAGGCGCGTCGCCTCCATCAACAGCGCGACCTTCTCTTCGAGCGGCACGGTGAACGGGTCCTCTGCCACGGGACCGCGCCACGACGCGACCACCGGCTCCACGGGGGAGAGCTCCACGGCAGTTCCGGGCCGGCGGGAAGCGGCCTTCGCGATCTCGACCGCGAGATGGGCAGTGCGCCCAACCTCTGCATCATCGAGCCGGGACGTCGCTGCGAATCCCCAGCGTCCGCCGGCCAGGACCCGAACCCCGACGCCGGTAGAAGTCGAGCGGTCGATGCCCTCCATCTCCTGGTTGCGGACGGTGAGCGACTCGTTTTCGTCGGTTCCCGTGCGCGCGTCCGCGTAGTCCGCTCCGGCCTTGATCGCGATCTCAACGGCCATGTTCGCGACGTCGAACGACACGCACACACCTCCTGCAGATGTTGCTGGGGGAGGGTCGCCGGACTCCTGCGCCCGGGTGGAACCGGGGCATCCTACCGGGTGCCGAAGAAGGCCACCTACGGGCCCGAGGGGTCACGCCATAGCCCGGTCGTTGCGGGTGCGTGATGGGATGATGCGCGGACGCCGTCACCTCGACAGGAGGATCCAACCGATGCCCATCGAACGCTCCGCCGACCATCCCACCTTCGAGCTCGCCGGGAACAAGATCACCAGCTTCGCCGCGCCGGCGCGGGGCTCGCTGGAGACGGCGTTGTTCCGCGCCGACGTGCCGGCCGGCG
>JAYUAK010000345.1:0-8303 GCA_043741335.1 Actinomycetota bacterium | reverse complement strand
GGCCGGCCGAGCTCCCTCCGAGCTCTCCCGTGACGACCACATGGTCGCCGGGACGGGCCCCAGACCGGAGCACAGCGCGGCCCGGCGCCACCTCTCCCGTCACCGTGACGGCGATCGAGACCTCACGCCCGCGCGAGAGGTCGCCGCCGACGAGCCAGAGCGCGTATTCCTCGCAGGCCTCTCGCATGCCTCCGAACAGCTCCATCACCCAGGCCGCCTCGACGTCTTGGGGCAGCGTCAGTGCGCAGACCGCCGAACGAGGGCTGGCCGCCATGGCCGCGATGTCGCTCACGTTCACCGCGATCACTTTGTGACCGAGATCTCGGGCGCCGGTCGAGCCTCGAACGAAGTGCACGTCTTCCACCAGCACGTCGGTCGTGACGACCAGCTCTCCGCCCGTCGGGGCGAGGACCGCGGCGTCGTCGCCGACCCCAACACGAACCTCGGGGCCGGCGCCTGAAAGCACACGGCGGATCGCCTCGAGCAGCTCTTCCTCGGAGAGGTCCATAGCTCCGTTCCGTCCACGAGCCCGTCCGCCCGCTCGCCCGCATGGCGAGCGAGCGGCGGCGGCTCGTTCGCTAGACTGTGCGGATCTGTCTCGGCGCGCTCAGCGCCCACCACCCACGGTAACCAACCAGGAGGTATCCCGTGCCCGAGATCCACCTCAACCCCACGCCGGAGGAGCTGCGCGCGTTCACCGAAGCCATGCCGCAGTGCCGCCTCACGGAGTTCGGCAACGTGAACGTTCAGACCCAGGTCACCTCGCGAAGTGCCGGCAGCACGCACGTGGTCGGCGGACCTTCGAGCGGCAAGACCATGACGCGCGAGGAGTTCGACCGCGTCGCGGCCCTGCAGGATGCGTACCTCGCCGAGCAGGATCTGGTCGTCATCGACGGCTACATCGGCAACGACCCCGACATGCGCACCGCCGCCCGCCTCACCATCGAGAAGGCCAACGCGAACATCGCCGGCATGCAACAGAAGCTCTACTTCGAACGGACCGATGGCGCCGAGCCCGAGGTCCACGTGATCTACACGCCGAACCTGGTCGCGGAGGGATATCCCGACGACCGGTTGATCGCGGTCGACCTGGAGAACGGCGTGACGCGCGTCCTGCACTCCGACTACTTCGGTGAGTCGAAGAAGGGCGGCCTGCGCATGTGGAACGACATCGTCTACCGCAAGGGCGGACTTGCGCTGCACGCCGGCCTCAAGGTGATCCCGACCGACGCGGGCGAGAAGGTCATCATGATCATCGGACTGTCGGGCACGGGCAAGACCACCACGACGTTCACGACGCAGAACGGCTCGGAGCCCGTCCAGGACGACTTCGTCGGGCTCATGCCGGGCGGACACGCCTACGGCACCGAGAACGGTTGTTTCGCGAAGACGTTCTCGCTCGACCCCGACTTCGAGCCGTCGATCTACGGCGCGGTCGTCAAGCCGACTACGTACCTGGAGAACGTGTATCAGGACGACGGCGGAGCGGTGAACTTCTCCGAGGAGAGCTACACGCAGAACGGTCGCGCGGTCTTCGAGATGTCGGACCTGTTGCGGTTCCGCGACGCGCGTGATGTGGGCACGGTCGACTACCTGCTCATCCTGAACCGCAACGAGAACATCATCCCCGCGGTCGCGAAGCTCTCGCAGGAGCAGGCCGCCGCCTTCTTCATGCTCGGCGAGACGACCGGCACAAGCGCCGGGGGCGCTGCCGAGGTCGGGAAGTTCCTGCGCGTTCCGGGCACGAACCCGTTCTTCCCTCTCCCACATGGGCTGCAGGGCAACCGGATCCTGGAGCTGCTCGCCTCGCACCCGATCGAAACGTATCTGCTGAACACCGGAAGCGTCGGCGGCAAGGTTGACGACGAGCGTTCGAAGAAGGTGAAGATCCCGCACACGTCGGCGTGCGTAAAGGGGATCGCCGAGGGCACCATCGCGTTCACCGATGACGGCGACTTCGGCTATCAGGTGGCGGAGTCCGTCCCGGGGTTCGACGACATCGAGCTGTTGCAGCCAAGGCGTCTGTACGAGCGTGAGGGCCGCGCCGATGAGTACAGCGAGATCGTCGACCGCTTGAAGGCAGATCGTGTGTCGCGCCTCCAGGAGTTCACCGAGCTGTCCGACGAGATCGTCAAAGCGGTCGGCTAGGACGTCACGTCGCGACGGCGGAAGTTCCACGCGGCGAGCGCCAGGAAGACAACCGTGTAGACGAAGCTGATGAACAGACCCGAGCGCATCACGCTCCAATCCACGGGGAACCGAAACAGGCCGACGTACCCGAGCCAGCCGTTGGTCGGGACGTACGGATGGACAGCGTGCAGGCTTGGGATGTTGTCGACGACCTGGCTCGCGATCGCGACGATGACCGTGGCGACGATGGCACCCGGACCGGAGTCGGTGAGAGTCGAGATGAATATCCCCACCGCCGTGATGCCGGATGCGGCCAACAAGATGTAGGCGCCCGAGCCGACGAGGCGCGCGAGCGCCTGCCAGAACGTGAGTGTGGTTCCGGAGAGCGTCGGCAGAGGCCCGAAGCCGAACACCACGCCGCCGGCCAGAAGACCCGCCAGGATGACGCCGACCAAGACGGCCCCCGTCAGCGCCATCGACGCGGCGTACTTCGATCCCAGGAGCCGGACACGCCGAACGGGCCGCACAAGTAGGTAGCGGAGCGTGCCGATCTGCGCCTCACCCGCGATCGAATCCCCCGCGAACAGGCCGATCGCGAGCGACAGGAAGAATGGCTGCACCACGGCCAAGCCGGTCAGCGGAGCGAAGAGACCGTTCTGGACGATCTGCAGCAGGAACGGCGGTGCGTCCTGCGCGTTCTGTGGCTGAGGTGGCGACAACTTGACCGCTGCGACGATCAGGACGGGCACGCCGGCGAGGGCGGCGGCCAGCAGCCAGGTACGCCATCGCCGGATCGCCTTCCCGATCTCAACGCGGAACATCGGCGCCCTCCACGAGATGGAGAAACACGTCCTCCAGGGTGTCCCCCACCGGCACGAGCGCGTTCACGCGGACACCGGCGCGGACGAGTGCCGCGTTGATGTCGGCGGCTGTGAGGTTCTCCTGCATGGTGACGGTGATCGCACCGGCGCCCTGGGTCGGCACACCGAGGTCCGCGATCGTCGCTCCCACCAACCCTCGCGCGATCTGGATCGCGCGCGCAACGTCGTCCACCTCGACACGCAGTCGATCGGCGACACCACGGAGCGTCCCCGGAGCCCCTTCGGCCACGATTCGTCCCTGAGCCATGACGCCGACGCGGTCGCACATCGCCTCGACCTCGAAGAGCAAGTGGCTGGATACGAAGACGGTGGTTCCGCCGTCCGTGAGACCTCGCAGGAGCTGACGCATCTCCCGCATGCCGGTCGGGTCCAGACCGTTCGTCGGTTCGTCGAGCATGAGCAGCTCCGGCTCGCCCAACAGCGCGAGCCCGATACCCAGGCGCTGTCGCATGCCCTGGCTGTACGCCTTGACCCGCTTGTTCGCGGCCTCGCTCAACCCCACGAGGGACAGACACTCGTCCACCCGCGCCAGACGACGATCCGTGTCGTCGCCTCGCCCTCCGGCACGAGCGAAGTACTCCAGGTTTCGACGGCCCGAGAGGTACTTCCAGAACGCGGGCTCCTCGACGAGAGCGCCGACGCGACGAAGCGGGCCACGGTCGGTCGTGACCGGCTCGCCGAGCACCTCGACCTCGCCGAACGTGGCGTGGATCAACCCGAGCGCCATCCGGATCGTGGTGGTCTTGCCGGCTCCGTTCGGGCCGAGGAACCCGAAGAGCTCGCCGCGTTCGACCGCCAGGTCGAGACCATCCACCACGGGCACGCCGTGGTATCTCTTCGTAAGGCCGGTGGTGCGGATGGCGAGCGTCACGGGAGCGTGAGGGCGTCCTGCTCCAATGTGGCCACGGGCACGGGCCCGATGAGAAGCCACGTCTTCCCGCCGCGCCCCACGCTGATCGCCGACAACAGGGGTCCGGCGTAGGGCAGGAGCGCAGCAGATTCCCGCGGCAACGGCGTGCGCAGCTCGATCGCAACGCGCGCGTCGAACCCGTTGCCGAACACCCGTTGCACGGTTCCCGGCGGCGGTTGCGAGGAAGTCGCCGTCGCATGCTGCTCACTGGCCGCGACCACGTCGGCCGCCTGGCGCACCGTTGCACCCGGCGGAGCCGTGAACGCGAACATCGAGGGATCGATCGGGTCGGAGGAAACGGACGTGAACCCGCCCTCGATCGCGGCGACGTCGCTGCCGCGTGGGAACACCTGCAGCTGCAACGGCAGCCGGGTCTGCGCATCGACCGACACCACGATCCGGCCGATCAGTGTGAGCGTCGACCTCGGCGTGAGGACCAGCTCGTAGCTCGGCCGGCCGGCCACGAGGGCGGTTCCCTCGACGGAGACGTCCGCATACGGAGCGACCGCCGCGATGACACGCTGCGCGATGAAGAGGAGGTCGGCGTCCGAGGGTGAGCGGGCCGCTGCGATCTCGCTCGCGGAAGCCGGGATCGCAAGATGCACCGCGGACATGCTCGAGGAGTCCCAGTACCACGCGTCGTGGGCGTTCGCGACCAGGTCCTGCTCACCGAGATCGAGGAGATGAGCCACGCGCACGCCGTCGGGCGAGCGCCAGACTTTGAAGTGTTGGTCGCCGATCGCGAGAGCCACCGGACCCATCGCGCCGCCGCCGATGCCCGCAGGCACCGACGGGATGCCGATGTCTACATGCGTCGAGACGTCGCCCGAGATCGTGAACGGATGGGCGAGTGCACTGAGCGTCGACGCGAGCAGCTGTTGTGCCCCGACGGCCGGCAGGTCCGGCGCAGGGTTCGCCCGGACGTTCGCGACACCGAGCACGGCGACCACGACCGCCGCAACAATCCCGATGATCCCCAGCCGTCGGCGCCTCAAGGTGGCCATCCGCACACTTCTAGCACCCTTTCCGACGATGGTGGAGGCTCGTCACCAGAAGTTCGCAACCTCGCAACGTCCTCCTCACTCGGCCGAACGCCGGCCCAGGAAGTACCCACCCAGGAACTGCAGTGCGGCAAGGCTCATGAACACCATGACGAACCAGTCGTACTGCTTGGCCTCGTCCGCGAACGCCCTCCCCTGCGTGTGGGTGAGCGCGTACAACCCGAAGAGTCCTGCGAGCGCGAACCACAGACCGACGCGCCCCGTGACGAACATCGCGAACAGGAGATGGTCTCGTGGATCGCCGCTCGCGAAGGGCCGACGCACCCAGTGGACCAGGGAGCGCGCGCCGAAGGACCCGAACACCACCACGACCGCGATCTCGAACACCTTCATGCGTTCCCTCGAAGCGCCGCGAGCACTTCCTGATCCGTGACCTGATCGAACCGTCGGTACCACTCTCCCACTGCCGAGAACGTGCGCGGCGTTTCCAGGAGCACGACATCGTCGCATTCCCCGGCCAGAAGCCGCACCGCGACCGCAGGCCCGACGGGTGCCGCGAACACGACACGAGCGGCCCCCTGGCCGCGTGCCCAACGCAACGCGGCGATCGCGGTGGCGCCTGTCGCCACGCCGTCGTCCACGACGATGGCCGTCGCGCCTTCCAACCCCGGCGTCGCTCGATCCTCGCGGTACAACCGGGTTCGTCGCTCGATCTCCGCTTCCTGCGCCTCAACCTCCTCCTGAACGTAGGCACTCGGCACGCCGAGCACACGTATCAGCCGGTCGTCGAGGACGCGGACGCCGGGGGCGATGGCACCGATCGCGAGCTCGGGGTTGCCCGGTGCCCCCAGCTTGTGGGGGATCACGACGTCAAGCGGGGCGCCGAGCGCTCGGGCAACGGGGACGGCCACCACCACCCCACCTCGAGGGATCGCGAGAACTACGACCCCCTCGGGGTCGAACCGTCCGACGAGCGCAGCGGCCAGCACCTCACCGGCCTCCTCGCGGTCGCGGAACCCGTTCGGATGACGCCCCGGCGGCGGCGCGTCGGTCATCGGCTCGTCCTTCGCGTTGCGGCCTCCGTCACCACAGGGCTAGCATGAGCGCTCCCACGAGCGCAGGAGGGTCCCAAGTGGTGCACGCGTACATCCTCATCCAGACCGAGGTCGGGAAAGCTGCATCGGTGGCACAGGCAGTCCGGTTGATCGACGGTGTCGCCGAGGCAGAGGACGTCACCGGACCCTACGACGTGATCGTTCGTGCCGAGGCGAAGTCGGTCGACGAGCTCGGCAAGCTGGTCGTCGCCAAGATCCAGGCCGTGGAAGGCATCACGCGCACGCTCACTTGCCCGGTCGTCCACCTGTAATCTGGCTGTAACCCAACGGCGCTTCAGGCTCCACCCAGCTCACGAACGCCCGTGCTCTTGCCCTGCTCGGCCTCGTGCCGTTCGAGAGCGAGATCCAGGAGCCGCTCAACCAACTCGGGGTAACCGAGCCCCGATGCCTCCCAGAGCTTCGGGTACATCGAGATCTGCGTGAACCCCGGGATCGTGTTGATCTCGTTCACCCAGAGCTCCTCCCCTCGCAGGAAGAAGTCGACCCGCGCCATGCCGGCGCACTCGATCGCACGGAAAGCGGCGATCGCCATCCGCTGAACCTCCGTCATCACGTCCGGATCGAGATCTGCGGGTATCAGCAGTTGTGCGCCGTCCGCATCGAGGTACTTCGACTCGTAATCGTAGAACTCGTGACCGGTCGGCACGATTTCGCCCGCGATCGACGCGACCGGGTCGTCGTTGCCCAGGACCGCGCACTCCACCTCGCGGATCCCTTCCAACCCTTTCTCGAGGACTGCCTTGCGCGCGTACCGGAACGCTTCGGTCAATCCCGAGTCGAGCTCGTCCGGTCCGTGGACCTTCACGATGCCGACCGACGATCCCAGGGTTGCCGGCTTCGAAAAGAGCGGGAACCCCAAACCGGCGGCACGGGCGGCAACCCCTTCGGGATCTTCGTCCCACTCGGGCTCGCGAACCACCAGGTAGGGCACGACGGGCAGACCGGCGGCGGAGAACAGCACCTTCTGCACCGCTTTGTCCATGCCTACCGCGGAACCCAGCACGCCCGCGCCCACGTACGGCACGCCGGCGAGCTCGAGCATGCCCTGCACAGCTCCGTCTTCGCCACGCGGTCCGTGCAGCACGGGGAAGACCACGTCGATCGGTGATCGCGTGCCGTCTGCGCTGACCATCTCCCGCGAGCCAGACTCGGTCGCGAACTCGACCGCGGCACCGGAGCCCGCGGTCACCTGGGGCATCCGTCCGGTTTCGGCAGGCAGAGCGGGCGGGCCCGCCAGGAGGTGCCAGGAACCGTCGCGCGTGATCCCGATCGGCACGACCTCGGTGGTGGCCGGATCCAGGGCGTCGATCACCGATCGCGCCGACACGCACGAGATCTCGTGCTCGGCCGATCGGCCGCCGAAGAGCACCGCGACGCGACGCTTGCGCGTGCTCACACCTTCCCCAGCGCGTTGTCGAAGTCCTCGAGGAGGTCGTCGACGTCTTCCAAGCCCACGCTCACGCGCACCAGTCCGTCGGCGATCCCCGCACGGCGTCGCGCCTCCGGCTCCATCTGGCGGTGCGTGGTGGATGCCGCGTGACCGACCAGCGTGTGCGTTCCACCGAGGCTCGTCGCGATCCACGCGAGCTGGAGCCCGTCGCAGAAGGCCTTGCCTCCGTCCACGCCTCCCGCGACCTCGATGGCCAGCATGCCGCCGCAACCACGTGGGAGCAGCCGTTCCGCGACGGCGGTTTGCGGGTGCGAGTCCAGGGCCGGGTACCACATGCGTTCGACGCGCGGATGCGTCGCGAGAATCGTCGCGAGGCTCGAGGCGCTCTCGCAATGCCGCTCCATGCGAAGCTCGAGCGTGGCCAGTCCGCGCAGACAGAGCCACGCTTCGAACGGCGCCATCGTGCCGCCGGTATCGATCACCGTGTCGCGCAAACCGTGCGATGCCTCTTCGGAGCAGCAGACCACACCACCGATCAGGTCGTGATGGCCCCCGATGTACTTCGTCGCGGAGTGCAGCACGTAGTCGAAACCCCAGCGCGCCGGGTTGGCCAGGTACGGCGACGCGAACGTGTTGTCCACCACAGCCGGCACGCCCTGGGCGCGACAGAGCGCGCCGAGCGCTTCGAGGTCGGCAACCGAGACGTTTGGGTTCGCGATCGTCTCCACGTAGAAGAGCGCCGCGCCCGGCAGCACTGCCGCCACCGCGTCCAGATCGTGCACATCCACTAGATCGACGGCGACACCGTACCGGGGCATCACCTTCGTGAAGATCGAGTACGCGCCCCCGTACAGCTCGTTGCTGACCACGATCCGG
>JAYUAK010000344.1:0-3580 GCA_043741335.1 Actinomycetota bacterium | reverse complement strand
AAGGCTCGCCTGCGGTCGGCCTGCTCTGCAGTGTCGGCTCGCGGCTGCGTGCTCAGCAGCGCAAGACGCCGCACCCGCTCGGGAGCCCGTCGCATGATCTCGAGGGCCACGTAGCCACCCATGGAATGCGCGGCCAGAGAAAACGTGTCGGGCGCTGCATCGAGGGCGTCTCGGGCCATGGATTCGATCGTGTCCTGAGTTCCCAACTGCGCAACGGTGCACCGGGACACATCCGACAGATCCTCCAGCTGGCTCTGCCAGACCACGTGGTCGCAGAGCAGCCCGGGCAATAAGAGCAGAGGCTCGCGAGCTTGACCCATCGAGATCAAAACTCTGGCCGCGTCCTGGAATCATCGGGCGAGCCTTCAGGTCGGGCCGCGATAACGAGCGCCGCGGTGTCGTCGCGCGCCCGGCCGTGCGCGAACGAGAGCGCGGCATCGACGACGGCCTCGGCGGTCGCGTGCGCACTGGCCTCTGTCGAGGCTGCGAGGACGCGCATCAACGCGGCGTCGCCGAAGAACCTGCCGCGCATCCGCGCCTCCGTAACGCCGTCGGTGTAGAGGAGTAGTGCCTCGCCCCGATCGAGCACGCCGCTCGTCGCTTCCCATCCCGGACCCTCCGCCACACCCAGCATCCGTCCGCTGACGTGGAGCGAGTGCACGTCGCCGTTGCGACGCAGGAACGGCGGCGGGTGCCCGCCGTTCGCCACGCGGAAGCGGACCGAGCCGGACGACGCTGGCTCGAAGGCCACGACCTGGGCGGTCATGAACGCCGTGTCGTCCTCTTGCTTTTCGAAGAGCACGTGATTGAGCTCGGCCAGCATCTGCGACGGGTCGCGGGATCGTTGAGCACTCGCCCTCACCGTCCAGCGGGCCATTGCTGCCGTCTTTGCCGCGGCAACTCCGTGTCCGCAAACATCGCCCATCACCGCGATCCAGTGGCCATCCGTGGCGAAGACGTCGTAGAAGTCTCCAAGCAGCCCGAAGCCGTCGGTCGCTGGGACGAACGCAGCACCCACATCCACACCGGGAATGTCGGGCAGCGCGTCTGGCAGCAGGCTCGCTTGCAGGTCCGCGGCAAACGCGGCCACGCACTCAAGCGCAGCGCGCAGCGCGATCTCCCCCGACGCGGCCTGCGCGAGCGTACGCAGCACCTCGACCTCGTGATCGCTCCAGGCGCGTGGGACGGTGTCGACGACGCACAGCGTGCCGACGATCTCGCCGTCGGGAGAACGCAGCGGGAAACCAGCCCAGGCGCGTACGCCCAGCTCTTCGATCGACGGATTCGCGGCCGTCATCGGATCCTGCATGACGTCTCCGATGACCACCTCTGCTCCTGTGCCGATCACGTACTGGCAGAACGAGTGTTCGATCGGGAGCCCGCGCACCGGCAGTGTGCCCCGGTCGATCCCAATGCAGCTCTTGAAGTACGACCGCGTGTCATCAACGACGTGGACGAAGGCAAAGGGCGCGGACAGCACGGCGGAGGCGACTCGGGCGAGCCCATCGAACGCCTCCTCCGGCTCGCTGTCGAGCAGGCCTGTCATCCGCACGGCGGCGAGCCGCACCGGATCGGAGACGGAAGACACCCTGGTCACCGACCGAGCATGACCGGTGTCGGAGCATTGCGCAACGATGCAGCAGCAGACACCGCGCCCGCGAGCACCGCGGGCGGAGCGCGGCGGGCACGGGGGCGTCCCGATCGTCGTCAGCGTCGTCAAGGACGGCCTCACGCCGCAGTCGGTCGGGCTCCGAGCCGGATGAGCGCGCGCGCTGAAGTCGACGATCAGGAACGACACGTCGGACGCGCCCAGGCTCGCCGTCAGTCCTGCCGCGATCGCATCGGCCGCAGCGGCTATACACCTCGCGCGATTCAAGTTGAATTTGAACTCTGGCGGGCGGCCCTGACCGGCATCCGCTGGCGCTGGCCGCGCAGATCTGCATTCGCGACTTGCAGCGGCGGGCATCGACGGGACGCAACTCCACTCCTACGCTCGATGACCAGCGCGACAACCGGACTCGGGTGTGCGCAACCGACCAGGGAGATCCATCATGGCGTACGGCATTTCGCACTTCTTCCCGGGTGGCACCGAGCAGCAGTACGAGGCGACGATGGTCGCGATGAACGGCACCGCGGGGGTCATCCCCGACGGGCAGATCTTCCACGCAGCCGGGCCGGCACCGGGCGGCTGGCAGATCGTCGCCGTCCACGAGACGAAGGAGAGCTGGGACACGTTCGTCGAATCGGTGTTCATGCCGCGGGCGACGGCGGGGATCCCGGGCGGCTTCACGACGCCGCCGACTGAGACGACGTGGAACGTGACGCACCTCCACCGCTGACGGAATCTCGTGCGGCTCAGGGCTCCGCGCGGCGGCCCGACAGGAAGTCCTCGTGCTCGACCAGGTGCGCGATCAGGATCTCCGCGACTGCCTTGACGGGCGTCGATCCGCGCAGCGTCCGGTGGTAGACGACGCTCACCGTCGCCGACGAAATGGGGTCGGGCAGCACGCGCTCGAGCGCGACCAGCGAATCGCCGTGGCAGCACCACAGAACGCCGAGGCCCGCGTCCGCGGCGATCATGCTCCGTGCCATCTCGACGCTGTCGACCCGCATCACTGGCAGCGAGGTATCGGCGTATTGTTCGATCCACGCGGCGAAAGGATAGGGCAGGAACTCGTCCGTGAAGAGAACGAGTTTGTGGCCGCGCAGGTCCTCGGCTCGGGTCGGGCGACCCGCGGAGTCCAGGTATCTCGCCGACCCGTAGAGGGCGAGCCCGAGGTCGAAAGTGTGCCTCATGATCAGGTCGGAGGGGAGGTCGCGGTTGACCCGCACCGCGACATCCGCCTCGCCCTTCGCGAGGTCGGTCGCGCCACGTCCGGCGTGCAATTCGACTTGGAGATCGGGGTGCATCGTCGCGACGAGCTCGGGAAACGGTCCGAGGAACTGCGCCATCGACGGAAACACCGCAAGCCGGACGATGCCGCGCAGTTCGGTTCTCGACGCGCGCACCGAGGCGGCTGCCGCGGTGACGGCGGCATCCATTGCCTCGGCAGCCTCGAGGAGCGCTCGCCCCTCCTTCGTGAACGCGAACGCGCGACCGCCTCGGACGATCAGGACGGCGCCCGCGGCCTTCTCGGCGGCCGTGAGGCGGCGGCTGACCGTGGAACCGTCGACGCCGAGGATCCGCGCGGCGCCGGCAACCGAACCAGCGCGCCCGAGCGCGAGAAGCACCTTGAAGTCTCCCCATTCGGGCTCGGTCATCGTGGCAGGGATGTCGAGATCCTGCGGCGGACCCCGCAGAGGGCAATGATACCGCGCCGCTCACACTTCAACGCGCCCGGTCGTCGCGGGTCGATTGGGAATACACCTCGCGCGATTCAGGTTGAACTTGAACCGCGCGCCCCGGCGGTGAGTGCTTGGCATTGCGACTGCTCGTTCGCACCGGCTTGATCGCGGAGGCCGCGTATGCTCGCACGCTGAGGAGACAGCATGCCGACCGTGATCGGACATCACGACGTGAAGGACACCGAGCACTGGCTGGCCTCGCCGAAGCGCGAAGAGTTCTTCGGGCCGCTCGGAG
>JAYUAK010000343.1:0-18613 GCA_043741335.1 Actinomycetota bacterium | reverse complement strand
GCTACGGGTCGGAAGCGGGAACGCCGTTACTGAATCCCGGGAACGCCGTGACCGTCGCGATCGGGGTCATCCAGCCGCGAGCGCTCGTCGTGGATGGCAAGGTCGTCGCCCGGCCCGCATGCACGCTCTCGCTGACGTTCGACCATCGCGTGCTGGACGGCGCGACCATGGGACGCGCGCTGACGGACCTCGTGGCCCTGCTGCAAGACGCCGGGCGCCTGCGAGACTTGCCGCGATGAAGATCGTCTCCCTTCTGCCGTCGGCGACAGAGATCGTGTACGCGCTCGGCCTCGGCGACGACCTCATCGGCGTCACCGACGAGTGCGATCACCCCGCCGACGCGGTGACGAAGCCCGTCGTGTCGCGAAGCGCGCTCCCCCAGGGCCGCCCGTTGACTTCGCGCGAGATCGACGACGCCGTCCGTCAACGCATGGACGTTCACGAGCCGCTCTACATCCTGGACAAGGATCTTCTTCGCCGCGAACAGCCCGACGTCATCCTCACGCAGGATCTCTGCCGCGTCTGCGCGGTGCCGAGCGGCCAGGTCCAGCGCGCGCTGGACGCGCTGGGCGTCTCGGACGCCAAGGTGCTTTCGCTCGACCCGCACACGCTGGACGAGGTCATCGGGCTCGTGGAAATCGTAGGAACGCTGCTCGACCGCGCCGACCGGGCACGGGAGATCGCAGGCCTCCTGCGTTCGCGCGTCGCCCGCGTGAAGGAGATCGCCACTCGCCTGCCCACGATCCGTGTGTTCTGCCTGGACTGGTCCGATCCGCCGTTCGTGGCCGGTCACTGGGTGCCGGAGATGGTGGACGCCGCCGGGGGCATCAACCTCCTGAACGCGAAGGCTGAGCCGTCGAGGGTCCTCACCTGGCGGCAGATCCGCGACGAGAACCCCGAAGTGATCGTGTTCATGCCCTGTGGCTTCTACCTTGAAGAGGCCGAGGAAGAAGGTTCGGCGTTGTTCCAACAACCGGACTTCGCCGACACGCCCGCCGCTCGAAACGGCAACGTCTTCGCCGTGGACGCGACCTCGTTCTTCTCACGTCCGGGACCGCGGATCGTCGATGGGCTGGAGATCCTGGCGTGGGCGGTCCATCCGGAGGCCTATCCCGAGCCACCGGCCGCGTCGATCACCCGTCTGAAGTGAGCGAGCCCGAGGCGCGGATCCCCGAGATCGCTGCAGCCAGCCAACGCCGAAGCGTCCTCACGACGAGCGCCGGCACGCACCTGGATGCGTTCACCGTGCTCGACTGGGCGCTATTCCTGTCGATCGGCGGCATCTGGGGATCGTCGTTCCTGTTCATCGCGATCGGGCTCCATGCCTTCGAACCCGGGTTCGTGACGTGGCTCCGGATCGGCCTGGGCGCGTCCGTGCTCTGGCTCGTCCCCGTTGCCCGCCAGCGGTTGGATCGGGAGGACGTCCCTCGCCTGGTGATCCTATCGCTCCTGTGGGTCGCGATCCCGTTCACGCTCTTCCCGCTCGCGGAGCAACGGATCTCGTCGGGTGTGACCGGCCTGCTGAACGGCGCCCTCCCCATCTTCGCGGTCGCGATCGGCTCGCTGATGCTGCGGCGACTGCCCGGTCGGACCCAAGCCGTGGGACTGATGATCGGATTCTTGGGGATCGTCGCGATCGCGGTCCCGACGATCACCGAAGGGTCCAGCGCGGCGGTCGGCGTCGCGATGGGTCTGTCGGCGACCGTGTGTTACGGCGTGGCCATCAATATCGCCGCACCTCTCACTCAGCACTACGGAGCGCTTCCAGTGATGGCCCGCATGCTGACGCTCGCGGCGATCTGGACCGCGCCGTTCGGTCTCGTGAGCCTCCGAGGCTCTTCGTTCACGTGGCCGTCGCTGCTGTCCGTCGCTACGCTGGGGGTGATGGGGACGGGCACCGCGTTCGTCTTGATGGGCCGCCTCGTGTCCCGTGTCGGTTCCACGCGGGCCTCGTTCGCCACCTACCTGATCCCGGTCGTTGCGTTGCTCCTGGGGATGGTGTTCCTGAACGAAGGGGTGCATGTCCTGTCGATCGTGGGGATCGCGCTGGTGATCCTCGGCGCCGTCTTCGCCTCTCGGAAAGAACAGCCGGTGTGAGCGACGGACGTCTCGGAGCCATGGACGCTCCGATCCTGGAGTTCGATCCGGCGCCGACCGCGGTGATCGAGCCGTCGGACACGATCGAGCCGATGGACGTTCCACCCCATGCCGTCCTCTGCTTCTTCCAAGACGTGATCGAGAAGGTGGTCTCTGAGCACGACGGTCGCACGATCGACCACATGGTGTCCGAGATCGCTCGCAACCCGATCTACGAGCTCGCTTACGGGGGAAGGCGCCTGGCACTCGTCCATCCCGGGGTCGGCGCCCCGCTCGCAGCAGGCTTCCTCGAGGAGCTCATCGCGCGCGGATGCCGGACGTTCATCGCCTGCGGCGGCGCGGGCGTCCTGGTGCCCGACGTGGCTCTGGGTCACGTGATCGTTCCGACCGCGGCCGTCCGGGACGAAGGCACCTCGTACCACTACCTTCCTCCCAGCCGCGAGGTCGAGCCGACGCACCAAGCGGTGGAGACGATCGTCGCAACGCTCGAACGACACCATGTCCCGTACGTGACCGGCAAGACGTGGACGACCGACGGGCTGTATCGCGAGACCCGCGGAAAGGTCGAACGTCGTGTCGCCGAGGGATGCCTCACGGTGGAGATGGAGGCCGCGGCCTTCTTCGCGGTCGCGGCGTTTCGTGGTGTGACGTTCGGCCAACTCCTCTATGCGGGCGACGACCTTTCCGGTGACGCGTGGGATGGCCGGGGATGGGAGGACGATGCGTCGGGTCGCGAGCTCCTGTTCCGACTGGCGGCCGAAGCGTGTCTGGCGCTGCCTCCTGAAACTTCGCCGGAATCCCCGGCTGAATCTTCGGCCGGAGAGGCTGCGGCCGCCCGTTCGGTATCCTGCGCGCATGAACCCGACGAACCTGGTGACGCCTGACGATCTCGGCAAGCGCGTCACCTTCCAATTCGAGCTGCCGAACGGCTACCTGTCGGAGGCCGTCGGTGTGTTCGAGCGCTGGGACGAAGGAGCCGAGACGTACTTCGTTCGCCGCAAGACCGGCGAGGTCGTCCGCGTGCCCGCACGTGGCGTGCGTTTCGGCAAGATCGTCGAGGCCGCGAAGCCGAAGGGAGCCCAACAGTGAGCGGGGATCTGCCTACCGCCTCCATCCGCCGCAGGCTCGGCAGCGAAGACGCCCACTACGGCGGCAACCTCGTGGCCGGCTCGAAGCAGCTCGAGATCGTCGGCGACCTGATCACCGAGCTCGCGATGCGTCACGACGGCGATGAAGGGCTCTTCCGCGCCTACGAGTCCGTTGAGTTCCTGGCGCCGCTCTACGCCGGCGATTGGATCGAGGCGAAAGGCCGCATCGTGCGCGTGGGTTCTACCTCACGCACATGCGAATTCGAGGTCTGGAAGATCGGCGGCCCCCGAGGAGAGATCAGCGAGTCGGCGGCGGAGTTCCTGGACGAGCCGATCCTCACGTGCCGGGCGGTGGGTACCACCGTGGTAACGAAAGACCATCAGCGGTTCACTCACTAGTCTGTTGCAGACTCGCTTGTCGCGCGGTGGATCAGGAGGCCCTCTCCAGATCGTGGAGCACTCCGAGCAGGTCGTCCACGTTGAACGGCTTGGGCATGAACGCGTCCGCGCCCATCTCCGCGGCTCGCGCACGATCCCGCAAGTTCGCCATGGCCGAGACCACGATCACGCGGGGCCGGTCCTCGCGAGGGAGCTCCATCATCTTCTCGAGCACGCTCCACCCATCCATCGCCGGCATCATGATGTCGAGCAACATGAGCGTCGGATGGTGTTCGGCGATCGCGACCAAGGCTTGGACTCCGTCGCGAGCTGCGAACGTCGTGTAGCCCTCCGCCTCCAAGCTGAACTGGAGCACCCACACGACCTGTGGCTCGTCGTCGACGACGAGCACGCTGGTTCCGACGGGTCCTTTCATCATCATGGTCGGTCGAGCCTACGGCCCGACGCCGCTTCACGGAATCGGCCACCCGGGCGGTTTCCAACATGGTTCCCCGGACTATGCGAAGAGGCTGAGGGTCCATCAGTCCGGGGGAGCTCGGGCTAGTCACGCTGGGGCAGGCCGTGACTGCTCAACTCGCGTCGGGCCAGGCTCAGCTCGCGTCGGGGAAATCGTCGAAGGCATCCAGGTCGTCGAGAGCTTCGAGGTCGTGAACGACCGCGATCAGGTCTTCGACGTTGAACGGCTTCGCGCAGAACGCGTCGGCCCCGAGCTCAGCTGCCCGCGCTCGATCGCGCAAGCTGGACAGCGCCGAAACGACGATCACACGCGGCCGCGTGCTGTCGGGCAGCTTGCCGATCTCCTCGAGCACGCTCCAGCCGTCTAACGTCGGCATCATGATGTCCAGCAGCATGAGCTTCGGATGGAAGAGGTCGATGGCCTCGAGGGCGGCAGCACCATCCCTCGCCGAGAGCGTCGTGTAGCCCTCCGCCTCCAAGCTGTACTGAAGAACCCAGACGACTTGCGGCTCGTCATCGACGACGAGAACGCTGTGATCGAAGGTGTCCGTGATGGTCTGCATACCTGAAGGAAGGTACGGCAGCTGGGGTCTGCGGCTGTATCGGCCAGAACACCCTTTCTGGTTCGAGACCCAGGACCTAGGTCCTCGTGGCGTTCGCCGAGCTTGGGTGGAATCTCCCGTAGCCCGCCGTGACGAGAACGGGGTAGTTATCTCGGGGTCGCAACTCCGTCCGAGTCGAACGCCACGCCAGATCCTGCGGTAACCACTCCGATGTTGAACGCCTCACCATCGCTGCGGCGCAGGATCTCTTCGGCCTCTTCGGCGCCCGTGACGAGCGTCATGCCGACGCCCATGTTGAACGCCGAGTACATATCGTCGTCGGAAGCATCCGAAGCGCTCTGCACCAGACCAAAGATCGCAGGCTCGGGCCACGAGCCGCGGCGGACGTGCGCCGCGAGCCCGGGCGGCAGTGCCCGCGGCACGTTCTCGTGGAAGCCGCCACCTGTGATGTGGGCGGCCGCGTGGACCAGTCCGTCGCGCGCGAACGCCAATACCGCGGGGGCGTAGATCGCGCAGGGCTCGAGGAGCTCGTCGGCGAGCGACCGGTCCAGGCCGGGCGCGATGTCGTCGAGCGGGTACCGGTCAAGCAGCGCTGTCCGCACCAGCGAGTAGCCGTTCGCGTGCAGGCCGCTGGATACGAGACCGATCAGAACGTCGCCATCGCGCACGCGGTGCGGACCCAACAGATCGACCTGGGCAACCACGCCCACGCAGAACCCCGCCAAGTCGAACTGATCCTCGGCCATGACACCCGGATGTTCCGCGGTCTCGCCGCCGAGCAGCGCGCATCCTGCGCGCCTGCATCCTTCAGCCACGCCTTCGACGATCGCCGCGACCCGTTCGGGGACGACCCGACCGACCGCCAGGTAGTCCAGGAAGAAGAGCGGTTCGGCTCCGGTACACACGACGTCGTCCGCGCACATCGCGACGAGGTCGATCCCAACTGTGTCCAGACGACCGGTCATCCGAGCGATCTCGAGCTTCGTGCCGACGCCGTCGGTCGCCGCCGCGAGCAACCGGTCGTCCGCGATGCGATACAGCCCCGCGAACCCACCGACGTCATCGGCGACCTGGGGACGGCTCGCACGCGCCGCGAGATCCGCGATCAACGAGACGGCCTTCGCGGCGGCCTCGGTGTCCACGCCCGCCCGGCGATACGCGTCGCTCACGGCAGGCTCAGGCCGTCGGCAGCTTCAGCTGATCTTCGAGCACGAACTTGCCGGCCTGCTCGGGGATGGGGATGGGGTACTCGCCATCGAAGCACGCGCGGCAAAAGCTCTCCTTCGGCGAGCCGCCCGCTTCGACGAGCCCGTCGAGTGAGAGGTATCCGAGGGAGTCGGCACCCACGAACGCACGGATCTCGTCCACGGTGAGGTCGGAGGCGACGAGCTCCTGCCTCGTCGACATATCGATGCCGTAGAAGCACGGCCATTCGATGGGAGGGGACGTGATGCGAACGTGCACCTCGGTGGCGCCGGCCTCGCGGAGCACCTGCACGACCTGTTGCTGCGTCGTGCCTCGCACGATCGAATCGTCCACGACCACGAGGCGCTTGCCTCGGATGGAATCCGGCAGCGGGTTGAGCTTCAGCTTCACTCCACGATCGCGGAGTGATTGGGACGGTTGGATGAACGTTCGGCCGACGTAGTTGTTCTTGATCAGGCCGTCGCCGTAGGGGATCCCCGACACCTCGGCGTAGCCTTGCGCCGCGGAGTGTGCGGTCTGCGGAACCGCGATCACCATGTCCGCATCGGTCGGTTGCTCACGGGCGAGGATGCGGCCCATCTCGCGACGGGCCTCGTGCACCGAGGTCCCCAGCAGGCGGGAGTCCGGGCGGGCCAGGTACACGAACTCGAAGATGCAGAGCGCGGCGCGAGGTGACTCGGCGAACTTGGCCGAGTGCAACCCGCGGTCGTCGATCCGAACGAGCTCTCCGGGCTCGAGGTCCCGGACGAGCGTCGCGCCCACGATGTCGAGCGCGCACGTCTCCGAAGCGAAGCAGAAGCCGTTCGGCAGCCGCCCGATCGACAGCGGCCTGATGCCCATCGGATCCCGCGCCGCGTAAACGCTCCGCTCGTCCATGAACACGAAGCTGAACGCGCCGGCGAGCGTGGGCAGGATCTGCACCGCGGCATCCTCGAGGCCGTTCGTCGCCATGTGCTCCGCGAGCAGGGTCGTCACGATGTCGGTATCGGTGGTCGCGCTCCCGCGGCGGCCGGCCTGCTCGGCGAGGTCGTGCGTGTTGACCAGGTTGCCGTTGTGGCCGAGGGCGATCGAGTGCACGCCGTCGGTCTTGAAGACCGGTTGCGCGTTGTCCCACGTGCTCGACCCAGTGGTGGAGTAACGGGTGTGGCCGATCGCCAGATCCCCCTGAAGCGTGGTCAGCGTGGCTTCGTTGAATACCTGGCTGACCAGCCCAAGATCCTTGTAGACCAGGATGTTCGAGCCGTCGCCTACCGCGATGCCAGCCGATTCCTGGCCGCGATGCTGCTGCGCGAAGAGTCCGAAGTACGTGAGCCGGGCGACGTCTTCGCCGGGCGCCCATACGCCGAAGAGCCCACATTCCTCTTTCGGTGACTCGGCGCCCACGAGGTGTGTAGGTTAGCAGTCGGTCGGGACACCTCGCGATCAACTCGGAGCGAGCACGCCTTCCAGTTCGAGGAGCGTGACCTTGCGGTCGAGGCCGCCGGCGTAGCCCGTGAGCCTCCCGGATGCACCGATCACCCGGTGGCACGGGATCACGATGGGGATCGGGTTGGAACCGAGGGCCCGGCCGACGGCCCGTGCAGCCGTCGGGTGACCGATCTTCTTCGCGATCGCGCCGTAGGTGGAAACCTCGCCGTACGGGATCTTCGAGGTCTGCTTCAAGACGTCGCTCGCGATCCCGTGGATCAGCTGTCGGTCGACCGGCAGGTCGAACCGCGTCCGCGAGGACGCGAAGTACTCGTCCAGCTCGCGACGCCAGGCGTCCGTGCCCTTCGCAGACGGCAGGATCCGCGGCGAGATCTCTCGGGCGATCTGCCTCAGAACTTCGTCGCGGTACTCGTCGCCCTCGAACGCGATGGCCGCGAGACCGCGACCGGTGACCGCTACGAACAGCTCGCCGATCGGCGAATCCACCGTGCCGACCGCGACGTCGAGCAGGCCTTCGGCCGCGGCCGCATCGGGCAACGCGGACGCCGCCTTCCACGAGCGTGCCTCCGACTCCGGCCGGTTCGCCAGGCGCTTCAGATCGTTCGGGTTCATCGGATCAGCTCCCTCAGCTTCTTGACGCCCTGGGACACGTTCGCTCGGGCGGCCTCTTCGGTCGAGCCCATCAGCTCGGCGATCTCGGAGTACGGCCGGTCCAGCACGTGCCGGTGCACCACCGCCACGCGCTGCCGCGGCGGCAACGAGGTGACCGCCTCCCACAGGGCGTCGTCCGCGTGGGACGTAACGTCCGCGACCGGCTGATCCGGAACCTGCGCCACCGGCGTCGGCCGGCGCCCTCCCGCTCGCTGGTGGTCGATCGCCTTGCGCGATGCGATCCGCAGGATCCACCGGTCTAGACGTTCCCCGTCCGTCAGGCGCGGGTACGCGCGCAACGCGGACAGGAACGTCTCCTGGAAGCAATCATCCGCGTCGGACGGACCCACGGCGACCCGCAGGAAGCGATACACACTCGCCCGGTGTGCCTCCAGGAAATCCTGGAACGGAGGGACACTCGCTCCGCTCACGCCCACCAGGGGGTTCGGGTCGGCGGAGTGCGCGTCCACGACCGGCGGGCGGCCGCCTTCACGTACTCGGGATCAGGTTCCACCACGCGCCACCGCCACCATCGATCGTCTCGCCCCATCGTCGCCTCCTCGGTCGCCGTCGTCACTCCGAACAACGACGGAGACGGCCGTTCCGTGAGATGGAAGAGCCCTCGACCCTTACCCCTTGCTCCGAAGATCGAGCGCTTCGGCGAGCCGGTCGAGCGAGCGAGCGGTCACCGGCTGAAGGAGAACGATGAGGTCATCGAAGCCGAGCGCTTCATAGCGGTCGATCACGCTGGCCATCTCATCTACCGGCCCCGCGAAGAGGTCGCCATCTCCTTCATCCGGGCGAGCGGCCTCGGGGTCCGCCAGCTCGATGCCGACGCATCGTCGGATCGAGGCAGGGTCCCTATCCTCCGCCCCAAGCGCTACAGCGAGGTCGGCCGATCGCAGATCGAGCCGCTCGTTCGGCGTGCCGTACCAGGCCGTGTTCCATGCGTCCGCATGACGGGCGGCCAGACGAAGCATCCGCGGGCCTTCCGCCGCGATCAAGATGGGGATCCGTCGATCGGGTGGAGGGAGCAGAACGGCGTCGCGGGTTCGGTGGTAGCGACCTTCGAACGTCACGCGGTCTCCCCGCAGGAGCGGACCGACGATCTGCAATACCTCTTCGAGACGGTCGACACGATGGTCGGTCGGATACCCGAACGCCGTGTGCTCCGCGTCATCGCCGCCGGACCCAAGACCGAGGATCAAGCGGCCTCCGCTGATCGCGTCCACCGTCACCGCCATCTTCGCCAGGAGCGCCGGGTTGCGGAATGAGGCGCAGGTCACGAGTTGTCCCAACTCCACGCGAATCGTCGCCGCCGCCAGCGCCGAAAGGATCGTCCAGGCCTCCAAGATGCCCTCTGCGGGGGCGCCAGGCGGCGTGGAGAGGAAGTGATCGCAGACCCAGACCGAATCGAGACCGATCCTCTCCGCATGTTGGGCGTGCAGCAGCACGTCCTTCCACGTCGGCATCCGGCCTGGTCCGTCCGAGAAGGACATCGGCAGCATCACGCCGACCCTCATGAGATCCCGTACCCCACCATGAGATCTAGGACAGACCCAGCGTCGGCGGGAGCTTCGCGTGGTCGTCCAGGACGTGGTCTCCCTCGGGTCCGGTGTCCGTGGGCGGGTCGTTGAAGTGGGTATATCGGACGGCGGTCATGCCCATCGCCATCGCGCCCGCCATGTCCGTTCGCCGGCCGTCGCCGACGTGAGCCACGCGAGATGCATCGTCGACGCCGAGCCCAGCGAGCGCATGTTCGAACACGGCCGGGAACGGCTTGAAACATCCGACCTCGTCCGAGAAAGACCAATGATCGAAGAACTCCAACACACCGAAATCCCCCAGACGCGCCCGGAGCGTGGGCGAGTACGTCATTCCGACGTCGCAGATGATCCCGATCCGCATGCCGGCATCCTTCAATGTCCGCAGACACCCCTCGGCGTTGGGAGCCAGCTGGAGCGGCGCATCCCGTCCGACCTCCGCGAACGACTCGACGAGTGCATCTCGCACACTTGCAGGTGGGTCGATCCCGAGGAACGCACACATCAGCGGTGTTCCTTCACGAGGGCCGTGCTGCACATTGGCGCGCCAGCACTCGTGGAAAACCTCCCAGTTATAGGTGAAGGCTTGTTCGATCGCGACGTCGTCGATGGGAAAGCCGGCGTCGTGCAGGATCTGGGACCACGCGCGGAGCTGCCGCGAACGCATCGAGCCGTCCTCTTCCGCATCGATGCCGGCCCCTTCGGACACGAGCGTCTCCCAGAAATCGAACGTGACGGCTTGGATCACACGTCCTCGCCGGACAAACCTGCGCCGAGCAACCGCGGGATGGCGTTCTCATACACTTCGGTGAGCTCGTCGACGGTCGTTTCGAACAAGCCGTCGAACACGACGCGCGGTCCGCCCGTTTCTCCGATCGCGGCGATCGGCACGCCGTGCGAGACAGCCAGATCGGCCAGCTCCTCGACCCGCTCCGGCGCCACCGCCACCACCGCGCGCGACGCCGATTCGGAAAAGAGCGCCACATGCGGTGGCAGGTCGCCCGGCAGGCTCACCACGAACCCATGCCCGCCCAGGATCGCCTGCTCCGCAAGCGTCACCGCCAGGCCGCCGTCGCTGCAATCATGGGCGGATCTCAGGAGGTCCGCCTTCGCTGCCTCGTGCAACAGATCGTGCAGCGCGCGTTCGCGTTCCAGATCCAACGCCGGCGGCCGCCCGGCGATCACCCCCAGCACCACGTCGGCAAACTCCGATCCGCCCAGCTCGGCGAACGTCTCCCCCAAGAGACAGATCGACAATCCGGTGCGCGCGAATCCTGTCGGCACCCGCAGCCGGTAGTCCTCCAGCAGGCCCAGCATCCCGATCACCGGCGTCGGCCAGATCGCGGAGTCGCCCGACTCGTTGTAGAAACTCACGTTCCCGCCCGTGACCGGCGTATCGAACGCGAGACACGCGTCTCGCATCCCGCGGATCGCCTCGGCGAACTGCCACATCACGACCGGTCGCTCGGGGTTGCCGAAGTTCATGCAGTTCGTGATGGCGAGTGGCTTGGCGCCCGTGACCGCCACGTTGCGCGCGGCCTCGGCCACCGCGTGCGCCGCACCGAGGTACGGGTCGAGATGTCCGAACCGTCCCTTCCCGTCGGTCGAGAGCGCAAGCCCTTTCAGCGTTCCGGGCACGCGCACGACGGCAGCATCGGAGCCGGCCGACGCAACCGTCTGACCCTGCACCAGCGAGTCGTACTGCTCGAACACCCACTTCTTGCTCGCGATGTTCGGCGACGAGAGCACTGCGACGAGCCCTTCACCCAGATCGCCCTCGAACGGGATGAACGCCGGATCATCGTGGCTCTCGGCGACATCGGCTGGTGACATCGGGCGTTCGTACTCCGGTCCCTCGTCCGCGAGTGAGGACGCAGGCAGGTGCGCGACGACCTCGCCGCCGTGACGGATGGTCAACATCCCGCCGGGGACGAGCGTCGCGATCACCGCCGAGGCCAGGCCCCATTTCTCGCAGACCGCGCGAACGTCGTCGAGACGCTCGGGCGCCACGACCGCGAGCATCCGTTCCTGCGACTCCGACGTCAGGATCTCGAACGGATCCAGCCCCTGTTCGCGGAGCGGGACCAGGTCGAGGTCGAGGTCGGCGCCCATCCCCGCACGCGCCGCCGACTCACTGACCGAGCACGTGATGCCCGCGGCGCCCAGGTCCTGAAGCCCCTCGAGCAGTCCGCCTTCGACCATGGCGAGCGATGCCTCGATCAGGAGCTTCCCCGCGAACGGATCGCCGATCTGCACGGAGGGCCTGGCTGCTTGCGAACCCTCCTCGAGCGTTGCGCTGGCCAGCACGGACGCCCCGCCGATCCCGTCGCGTCCCGTCGCGGCGCCGAAGAGCACCATCAGCGAACCCGCGTGAGCGGTGTGCGACGTCGAGGTCATCAGCCCGTCGGCCGCCGCGAGTCCGACGCACATCACGTTGACGCTCGGATTCGCCGAATGCGGCGCGGCGAAATGAACCTCGCCACCCACCGTCGGCACACCGATGCAGTTTCCGTAGCCACCGATCCCCGCCACGACCCCGCCCAGCAGCCAACGGTTCCGCTCGTCGGTGAGCGGGCCGAACAGCAACGGGTCGAGCAAGGCCACCGGACGTGCGCCCATCGAGATGATGTCGCGAACGATGCCGCCGACGCCGGTCGCCGCGCCTTGGTACGGCTCGATCGCGCTCGGATGCGAATGCGACTCCATCTTGAACACCACCGCGACGCCGTCACCGACGTCGACCGCGCCGGCGTCCTGTCCCGGGCCCACGAGCACCGCGGATCCTTCCGTCGGGAGCGTTCGCAGGTGAATCTTCGAGGACTTGTACGAGCAGTGCTCCGACCACATGGCGCCGTACATCGCCAGCTCGTTACGGTTCGGCTCGCGCCCAAGCGTCTCGATGATTCGTTCAAGCTCGTCCTCGGTCAGACCCAGTGCCCGATGCAGGGGTTGCTGCACGACCGCCACGTTCCCCTAGACCCTCGCGAGCGCCTGCACGAGCAGCGACGCGAACAACGGCTGGCCCCCGGTCGGACCCAGGTCGGGATCCACAGCGTGCTCGGGATGCGGCATCAAGCCGACGACGTTGCCGGCGGCGTTGCGTACACCGGCGATGTCGTTCGCGCTGCCGTTGGGGTTGTACGCGTCGTCGATGGTTCCGTCGGGGGCGCAGTAGCGGAACACGACTTGGCCGTCACCTTCGATGCGCGCGAGGTCCTCGACGCCCGCCACGAATTGCCCTTCGCCGTGCTTCACCGGGATCTCGAGCACTTCGCCGGGGAGCAGGTCGGATGTGACCGGCGTCTGTGTCGTTTCCACGCGCACGCGGACCTGGCGGCACACGAACCTCAGCGAACGGTTCCGGATGAGCGCCCCCGGCAACAGCCCGCTCTCGCACAAGACTTGGAAGCCGTTGCAGATCCCGAGCACCGGACCGCCACCGTTTGCGAACTCCCGAACGCCCTCCATCACGCGCGCGAACCGCGCGATGGCACCCGTGCGAAGGTAGTCGCCGTAGCTGAACCCACCGGGCAGCACCACCGCGTCGACACCGTGCAAGTCGTCATCGGCATGCCAGAGCGAGATGCCTTCACCACCCATGGTCTCAACGGCGCGCAGCGCATCACGGTCGTCGAGCGACCCCGGGAACGTGATGACACCGATGCGCGGGATGCCGGCCGTCACCGCGTCACGCCTCCTCGGTCTCCAGGATCCGGTAGTTCTCGATCACGGGATTCGAGAGCAGACGGGCGGCCATCTCCCCCACCTGCGCCCTGGCGCCCGCCTCGTCGGCGGCATCGAGCGTCAGGCGGATGTGCTTTCCCACGTGGACGTCGCGGACATTCGTCCACCCGAGCGTCGGTAGCGCACCCTCGACCGCTTTGCCCTGCGGGTCGGACAGCCCCGGCTTCAACGTCACCAGCACCTCGAAGACGAACGTCACGTCCTTGCTCCCGTCCTGATCCGGTAGTCGTCGAACGGTTCGCCCGTCAGCCGTTCGTAGACCTCACGGTAACGGGAGGCCGTCTGTTCGACGACGTCGGATGGCAGCTCTGGGGCCGGCGGCTCGCGATCCCACCCGGCCGCGTCCAGCCAGTCGCGCACGTTCTGCTTGTCGAACGACGGCTGAGGTCCACCGGGCGCGTAGCGGTCCGCGGGCCAAAAGCGCGAAGAATCCGGCGTGCACACCTCATCGATCAGGATCAGCTCGCCGTCACAGAATCCGAACTCGAACTTCGTGTCCGCCAAGATGATCCCCCGCTCCAGGGCAATCGCGGCGGCGCGCTCGTAGATCGTGAGCGTCAGCTCCTTCAGCTTCTCGGCGAGCCCGACACCGATCAGCTCCCGTGTCTCGTCCGGCGTCAGCGGAAGGTCGTGACCGGCATCGGCTTTCGTGGTCGGGGTGAAGATCGGCTCGGGCAGACGATCGGACTCGACCAGACCGCCCGGCAACGCCACGCCACAGACCTTCTGCTCGGCGCCGTACTGCTTCCAACCGGAGCCAGAAAGGTATCCGCGCGCCACGCATTCGACCGGGATCACGTCGGCGCGCCGCACCAACATCGCCCGGCCTGCGAGGGTCATGTCCTGCCCGAACGGCTCGGGAAACGTCTCTCGATCGAGGGAGATCACGTGGTTCCCGACGAGGTCAGACGTCCGTTCGAACCAAAAGAGCGACAAGCCGGTCAGCACGCACCCTTTGTCCGGAATCGGCGTCGGCAGGATCGCGTCGAACGCACTGATCCGATCCGTGGCCACCATCAGCAAGTGTTCGCCGGCCTCATAGACGTCGCGGACTTTACCGCGCGCGTGCAGCTGGGCGATCATCGCGAGGCGCCTTCATCTACCGGCAGCTTTTCGAGCTTCTCGAACACCCCACCCAGGTTCCGCAGGAACCGCATCGGGTCGAACAACGCGTCCAGATCCTGGGACGAAAGCGCGCTGCCTACTTCCGGATCCGATGCCAGGGCAGCTCGGAAGTCCACGCCGGCGTCCCACGCGGCCGCGGCGGCGCGCTGCACGATCTTGTATGCCTCGTCACGGCCCATGCCTGCGTCGACGAGTGCCAAGAGCACCGACTGACTGAAGGCAAGGCCGCCGTCGGCTTCCAGGTTCGTGCGCATGCGTTCGGGATAGACACGCAGACCCTCGAGTACCGTCGTCATGTCGGAGAGCATGAAATCGAGCAACCCGGTGCCGTCCGGGAAGATCACGCGCTCGGCGGAGGAGTGCGAGATGTCGCGTTCGTGCCAAAGCGGCATATCCTCGAGCGCCACCTGCGCGTATCCGCGGAGCACACGCGCCAGGCCGCTGATCCGCTCCGATGCCACGGGATTGCGCTTGTGCGGCATCGCGCTCGAACCCTTCTGCCCCTCGGCGAACGGCTCCTGCACCTCGCGCACCTCGGTTCGCGCCAAGTGACGGATCTCGGTGGCGAACCGATCGAGGGACGACGCGACGATCGCGAGCGTCGTGACGAACTCCGCGTGGCGGTCGCGTTGGATCACCTGCGTGCTGGCCTCTTCAGGTTGAAGACCTAGTCTGGCACAGACTAGCTGTTCCACGCGGGGGTCGATCGCCGCGTAGGTCCCGACCACGCCGCTGATGGCGCCGACATTCACGGCCTCGCGCGCGCGACGCAGCCGTTCGCGATCGCGATCCAGCTCGAACGCCCACACCGCGAGCTTGTGGCCGAAGCTGGTCGGCTCGGCATGCATCCCGTGCGAGCGGCCGATCATCACCGTGCCACGATGCTGCAGCGCCAGCCGTTTCACGACTGCAAGCAGCGCCTCAAGACGTCCGAGCAACAGATCGGCCGCGGCCCGGAGTTGGAGAGCGAGACCGGTGTCGAGCACGTCCGAGGACGTCATTCCGAAGTGCACCCACCGCCCTTGCGGCCCGACGGCCTCCGCCAGCACCTGAACGAACGCAGCTACGTCGTGGCGAGTAACGGCTTCCACCTCCAGGACGCGATCGACGGTGAAAGCCGCGCGCTCCCGTACCGCATGTGCATCCTCCGGCGGGATCTTCCCGAGCTCGGACCACGCCTCGACCGCCAGGACCTCGATCTCCAGCCAGTTCGCGAGACGCGCCTCGTCGGACCAGACGGCGGCCATCTCAGGCAGGCTGTAACGAGGGATCAAAGCTTGAGGCCCTCTCCCAGGTCGTCTTTGAACTTCCAGAGCGTCGCCTGCACCTCGGTGTCGCCGATCGCGACGATCTGCGCGGCCAGGACCGCTGCGTTCACCGCCGCGTTCACTCCCACGGTCGCGACCGGAACGCCCGTCGGCATCTGCGCGGTGATCGCCAACGCTTCGTTGCCCACCATCTGGGGCGACGACGCGATCGGCACACCGATCACCGGCAGGATGGTGCGTGCCGCGAGCGCCGCGGCAAGGTGCCCTGACATCCCCGTCGAGCAGATCACGACCTTCAGTCCCCGTTCGAACGCCGTACGCGCATACTCATCCACCAGATCCGGGTTCCGCGAGGACGACATGATTCGGATCTCGTGCGCGATGCCGAACTTCTCGAGGATCAGGCCGGCCTGCCGCATGATGGGCAGCTCGGACGGCGAGGCCGCCAGCACCCCGACCCTCGGCGTCTCGTCGCTCACCTCGACTCCTCTTCTGCCGCAGCGGCGGCGATGTCGCGTCGGTACTGCATCCCGTCGAACGCGATCCGTCCACAAGCCTCGTATGCGCGGGCGCGGGCGTCGCGGAGCGTCGGTCCGAGCGCGCTCACTGCCAGCACGCGGCCCCCGGCGGTGACCACTCTACCGCCCCGCTCCTCGGTTCCGGCATGGAACACCGTGATGCCCTCCACCGCAGCGGCTTCCGGCAGTCCATGGATCTCGAAGCCGGTCGGATACGACCCTGGATAGCCGCGCGAGGCGAGCACGACCGCGACGGCGGCATCGTCCACGAGATCGACCTTCACGTCGTGCAGGCGTCCCTCGGCACACGCCAAGAGCAGCTCCGCCAGGTCCGTGCGAAGCCGTGGAAGCACGGCCTCGGTCTCTGGATCGCCGAACCGGCAGTTGAACTCGATCACCTGTGGTCCTGGCGCGGTGAGCATGAGACCCGCATAGAGCAACCCGTGATACTCGACACCCTCACGCGCCATCGCATCCACGGATCGCCGCACGATGTCCCAGATCGCCTCCTCGGTCATGGCGTCCACCCACGGCAGGGGCGAATAGGCACCCATCCCACCGGTGTTAGGTCCGGTATCCCCGTCCCCGACGCGCTTCGCGTCTTGCGACAAGGCGAGCGGCATCACCGTCTTCCCGTCGCAGAGCGCGAACGCCGACACCTCCGGCCCGAGGAGTACCTCTTCGACCACCACCGTCGAGCCCGCCTCTCCGTACGCACCCTCGCGGAGCGCACCCATGATCGCCGCGATCGCTTCGGTCCTGTCGGCGGCCACCGTCACGCCCTTGCCTCCTGCCAGCCCGTCGGCCTTCACGACCGCGCGACCGCCGAGCCGATCGACGAACGCGGATGCGGGCCCGACCTCGGTGAACGTCCCCGCGCGAGCCGTCGGGATGCCGTGTCGGACCAAGAGGCCTTTGGCCCACGACTTGGATCCCTCGATGCGAGCGGCGTCGCGTCCCGGCCCGAACACGAGTCGCCCCCGCATGGTCAACTCGTCGGCGAGGCCGCCGACGAGCGGCGCCTCGGGTCCCACGACGGTCAGCTCCACGTCCTCGCGTTCGACAAGCTCCACGAGGCCGGCGATGTCCGCAGCTTCGACCGGGACGCAGCGGGCCACCGAGGCGATCCCCGCATTGCCGGGCGCGGCAAGCAGGTCTTCCACCAGCGGGCTCTCCACCAGCCGGCTCACGAGGGCGTGCTCCCGGCCGCCCCCGCCGACGACGAGAACCTTCATCCGACGGGCAGGCTCTGTTCGCGGGCAGGCCCGATCGACACGACCGAGACGGGCACGCCGACCAACTCCTCCAAGCGGTGCACGTACGCCCGTGCTTCCTTCGGCAGGTCCTCGAACGACGTGGCCTCGTCGATCTCTTCCATCCAGCCGTCGAGCTCCTCGTAAATGGGTTCCGCCTTGTGGAACAGCGACTGGTGCGGAGGGAAGTCCTCATACACCTGCCCGTCCGCTCGGTAGCCGGTACAGATCCGCACGGACTCGAATCCCGAAAGCACGTCGAGCTTCGTCACGAACAGCTCGGTCAGTCCGTTCAGCCGCGCCGCATATCGCCCGAGCACCGCGTCGAACCAGCCACAGCGACGCTTGCGCCCGGTCACGGTCCCGAACTCCTTACCGCGCACACCCAATCGCTCGCCCACATCGCTCACGTCCTCGGTCGGGAACGGTCCCGCGCCGACACGCGTGAGGTAGGCCTTCACGATGCCGATCACGCGCTCGACCTCCTTCGGGCCGATACCGGCAGAGGCGAGGGCATAGCCGGCAACGGGGTTCGAGGACGTCACGAATGGATACGTCCCGTGATCCAGATCGAGCAGCGTCCCCTGCGCGCCTTCGAGCATCACGTGCTTGCCGGCCCGAAGCCCCTCATGGAGCAACGCCCCGGTGTCGGCGACATGCGGCTCGAGTTGCGACGCAAGATCCATGTATTCCTCGACGATCCGATCGGCGTCGAGCGGCAACCGGTTGTAAATCTTCGTGAGGATCAGGTTCTTCTCACGCAGGACCACGTCGAGCTTCTCGCGGAAGATCTTCGCGTCGAACAGATCCTGGACGCGGAGGCCAATCCGCGCGGCCTTGTCGCCGTATGCGGGGCCGATCCCACGCTTCGTGGTGCCGAGCGCGTTCTTGCCCAAGAACCGCTCCGTGACCTTCTCGAGCTCCAGGTGGTACGGCATGATCAGATGCGCGTTGCCGGACACGACCAGGCGAGACATATCGATCCCCAGCGCGCGGAGCTCGGTCATCTCCTTGATTAGGTGGCGCGGATCGACGACGACGCCTCCGGCGATGACCGACGTGATGTGGTCGTACAGGATGCCCGAGGGAATGAGCTGGAGTTTCAGCAGGCGCCCCTCGGCGATGACGGTATGGCCCGCGTTGTTCCCGCCTTGATAGCGGACCACGAAGTCCATCCGGTCGGCGAGGTAGTCGACCGCCTTGCCCTTGCCCTCGTCCCCCCACTGGGTCCCGAGCACGATCGAGGCAGGCATGCGCCCACAGTCTAGAGGAC
>JAYUAK010000342.1:0-3588 GCA_043741335.1 Actinomycetota bacterium | reverse complement strand
CGATCGGCACGAGGGCAACGGGCTGAAGCGTCGGATGCGGATCCAACCGGATCACGCCGTCGCCGAACGCGAGCGTGAACCCGCCCGCGATGGCCGCGGCCGCGTTGTCGGGATGTCCTTCGATCTCAACGGCGAGCTCCAGCACCTCCTCCGGTTCGAGGCCAAGCTCCAACAATCGGTTCGCGAGAGAGATGCCCGCGACACACGCCGCGGCGGACGATCCGAGGCCGCGTTGCAACGGGATCCGGTTCACGCCGTGGAGCGCGAGCTCCGGCAGGATCGCACCGCCGGCCCGCGCCGCGTGTGCCATTGCCTCGGACACCATGTCGGACCCGTCGGTCGCGAGCTCCTCGGCGCTCTCCCCCTCCCACGTGACGCCCGGAGCCGCATCCGTATCGATCGCGACCTCGTTCCACAGATCGAGCGCCAACCCGAAGCAGTCGAACCCAGGTCCGAGGTTCGCCGACGTGGCCGGGACGCGAGCGGTAAGCCTCACGGCGTCACAGACCGAGCTCGGCGGCGACCGCCGCGGGATCGGGCGGCACGGTCGCGGGCTGCGACGCCCCGGCGATCGCCCACTCCGGATCCTTCAATCCGTGCCCGGTCAACACACAGACGACGGTGGCGTCGCGCGGGAGCTTCCCGTCCGCGTTGAGCTGCAACAGACCTGCCACGCTCGCCGCGCTGGCCGGCTCGGCGAACAGGCCTTCGCGCGCGACACGCCGATACGCCGCCAGGATCTCACGGTCGGTGACGGCCAGGATCTGTCCCTCCGACTCCGTCGCGGCCGCAACGGCCTTGTCCCACGAGGCCGGATTCCCGATCCGGATCGCGGAGGCGATCGTCTGCGGATCCTTGATCGGCTCGCCCCGGACGATAGGCGCGGCGCCTTGGGCCTGGAATCCGAACAGTTGCGGGGGCTCGGCGATCACCCCGTCGCGCAAGTACTCCGAATATCCCATCCAGTGACTCGAGATGTTGCCCGCGTTCCCCACCGGCACGCAGTGGATGTCGGGAGCGCGTCCGAGGAAGTCGCAGATCTCGAACGCCGCCGATTTCTGTCCTTCCAACCGGAACGGGTTCACGGAGTTCACGAGCGTGACGGGGTAGCGCTCGGCCAGACCCTTCGCCAGCTCCAGCGCTGCATCGAAATTCCCTTCGACCTCCAAGACCCGCGCGCCATGGACGAGCGTCTGCGCCATCTTCCCCATCGCGATCTTGCCCTTCGGCACCAGGACCGCGCAGGTGATCCCCGCCTTCGCCGCATACGCGGCCGCGCTCGCCGACGTGTTGCCGGTCGACGCGCAGACGACGGCCTTCGCGCCCTCTTCGACGGCCTTGCTGATCGCGAGCGTCATCCCACGATCCTTGAACGAACCGGTGGGGTTCGCACCGTCGTACTTCAGCCAGACATCGCAGCCTGTCTCCTCGGAGAGCGGCTCGGAGCGCACGAGCGGCGTGCCACCTTCACGCAACGTAATCACCGGCGTGTCCTCGGAGACGGGAAGGCGCGCACGGTACTCCTCGATCACACCCTGCCACTGGTGCGCGCCACTAGTCTGAGCAAGACTAGAAGGAGCGTCGGGCATATCGGCGGCGGTCACTCCTCACCCTCCACGCGAAGGACGCTCGCGACGGCGCGGACAACCGAGAGCTCGCGGAGCTGCTGCAACGTCTTCTGGAACGCGCTCTCCTGCGTGCGGTGCGTGATGAACACGAGCGTGGCCTCGTCGCCGGAGCCCTCCTGCCACACCCGTTCGATCGAGACGCCGTTGCGGCCGAAGTGATCGGCGATCTCGGCCAGGACTCCCGGCCCGTCTTCGACGTGGAGGTTCAGGTAGAACTGACCGTGCGTGTCGTCCATGGGCCGGATGCGTCGCTCGTAGACGCAGGTGCATCCGATCCCCCGGGTTCCCGCAATCCGGTTGCGGGCCGCGTCCGCCAGGTCTCCGACGACCGCGACGGCCGTCGGGCCGCCGCCCGCGCCGCGTCCGTAGAACATCAGCTGACCGACGTTCTTGCCTTCGACGAAGACCGCGTTGAACGCGTCGCGCACGGAAGCCAGCGGGTGCGAAACCGGCACCATGGCCGGGTGGACCCGCGCGGAAACCTCGCCCTCATCCAACTCTGCGATCGCGAGCAGCTTCACCGTGTATCCCAGACGTGCGGCGTCGGCGATATCCTGCGCCTGGATGCTGGCGATGCCTTCGCGATAGACGTCGCTCGCCACGACGCGGGTGTTGAACGCGATCGAGGCGAGGATCGCGCACTTTGCTGCGGCGTCGAAGCCCTCCACATCGGCGGTCGGGTCGGCTTCGGCATAGCCCAACCTCTGCGCTTCGGCGAGCGCGTCGCCGAAGGACCAACCGTGCTCGGACATCTGCGTGAGGATGTAGTTCGTGGTGCCGTTCACGATGCCGAGGATCCGTGAGATCTGCTCGCCCGCAAGCGATTCCTTCAGCGGGCGGATCAATGGGATCCCCCCGGCGACCGCTGCCTCGAACGACAGGTCGACGCCGGCTGCGTCGGCAGCGTCGAACAGCTCCCTCCCGTTGTTCGCCAGCAACTCTTTGTTCGCGGTGACGACGGACTTGCCGTTTGCCAACGCGCGGAGGAGCAGCGAGTGAGCCGGCTCGATCCCACCGATCAGCTCGCACACGATGTCGATGTCGGGATCGTCGACGACCGAGGAGGCATCGGACGTGAAGATGCTGGGGTCGAGCGGGACCGCCCGCTCGCGTGAGAGATCTCGGACGGCGACGCGCGTGACCTGTAAGCGGCATCCGACGCGCGAGGCGATGTCGTCGCCGTGCTCGTGCACCAGCCGAACGACGGCCGCGCCAACCGTGCCGCAGCCCAGGAGTCCGACACGCACCGTCCGCTCGCTCACGGTCCTCGATCTCCGATCCATGCCGACATCAGGATCTCGTCCTCGTAGCCCGAGGCCTTGCGCGAGTGTCCCACGAGCCGGCCTTCCTCCACGAACCCGAACCGCCGGTAGAGGGCGATCGCGGCGTCGTTGTGCGGATAGACCGAGAGCATGATCTTGTCGACGCCCACGCTCCTGCCCCAACGCATCGCCTCGGCCATCAACGAGGTCCCGATCCCGTTTCCTCGATGATCAGCCGCAACAGCGATCCCGAGCGAAGCCACGTGACGCGTCACGGGATGCGCTTCGCGCTGGACGTAGACATGGCCGACAACCCGATCTCCGTCGAGCGCGACCACCTGGGCCTCCCGGTCCGTCCAGGCGTGGCGGAACCGTGAGCGATACACGCGAGCCGGCGTGCCGACCTCCTCGCTTCGGACGTAGCGACCCTCGGCCACGATCGTCCGCCAGAACACCAGGAACGAGCGGGCGTCGCGAGGCTGGGCGGGTCGAAGCACGATCCCGGCGGGAGCCTCGGCCGCGGGCACCGACCACGGGGCTGGTGCCTCGAGCCGGTCGAGGTCGGCGGCTTCCTCGCGTCGGACCCACACCCTCGCGTTGGCGTCGCGGACGGCGACGACCGCGGGACGACCGACGCGGTTGTACGCGCTCGCCAGCGAATACGTGTACGCGCCCGTCGCCGCGAACGCCAGCAGGTC
>JAYUAK010000341.1:0-3592 GCA_043741335.1 Actinomycetota bacterium | reverse complement strand
GCGTCGCCGCGGGCCTGCTCGTCTCCATCCGCACGATCGGCCAGCTCACCACCTCGTTCTTCCTGGTTCGCTGGGTTCCCGCGCTCGTCTTCGGCGTGATCCTGCTCGTGGCGACCCGTGTCGTGGAGCGGCCGCTCGTTATCCCGGTGGTTCTCGGGATCGGGCTCGCGCTGTTCGCGATCGGGATGCTCGTCACAGGCTCGTCGATCGACACCGCGCGGGACGGGCAGTGGCTGCTCGGACCGTTCACCTCCGCTCGGCTGTGGCAGCCATGGACGTACCGCGCGCTCATCGGCGCCGACTGGTCCGCCGTTTTGGGCCAAGCCGCCGGGATCGCAAGCGCGGTGTTCGTCGCCGTGATCGCCGTCTTGTTCAACGTGAGCGGGATCGAGCTGATCCTGCACACGGATCTCGACACGAACCGGGAGCTGCGCGCCGGCGGGGTAGTGAACGTCGTCTCCGGCGCCTTCGGCGGCATCCCCGGGTACCACGCGCTCAGCCTCTCGGGGCTCGCACAGCAGATGAACGTCGACGTACGGGCCGCCGGCTTGGTAGCAGCTCTCGTCCCGCTCGTCGCCGTTGTGTTCGGCGCGCAGGTCGTCGAGCTGATCCCGCGGATGCTCGTGGGCGGGGTGCTGGTGTTCCTCGGCCTGAGCTTCCTCGTCGAGTGGGTGATCGACAAGCGGACGTCGCTGCCGGTAGGTGAGTACCTGGTGGTCCTCGCCATCCTCGCGACGATCGCCACGAAGGGCATCTTGCCCGGCGTCGAGGTCGGCTTCGTGCTCGCGGTCGTGCTGTTCGCGGTCAACTACGGCCGGATCGAGCTGGTCCACGAGGTCGACCTGGGGCCGACGTATCGCAGTAACGTCGACCGGCCGCCGGCCGAGCGTGCGGCGCTGCAGAGGCTCGACGAACGGGTCCAGACCTTCCGCCTCAACGGGTTCGTGTTCTTCGGCACGGCGAGCGGACTACTCGAACGAATCCGCAAACGCGTGGAGGCCGGTGGGCTTCGCTACCTCTTGGTCGATCTCCGGCGCGTAACGGGGATGGACTCATCGGCGGTGCTGTCGTTCCGCAAGGTGACCCAGCTCGCGGAGGCGAACGGGTTAGAGCTCGTGTTCACCAGCGCGTCGGATCAGGTGTTGAATCAGCTTCGGCGTGGCGACGTCGTCACGTCCGAGGGCATCGTCCGGTTCGAGCCGGACCTCGATCGTGGCTTGCAATGGTGCGAGGACGGCCTGCTCGCCGAGGCTTCGGACGGCGCGGCCGAGCTCGCTGCTGCCTTGGACGGTTCGAGCGAGGCGCTCGCCTCGATGCCCGCGGGCCTGTGGCCTTCCCTCGAGCGCCTGTCGCTGCCCGAGGGGACCCAGTTGATCCACCAGGGCGAGACGCCCGATGACGTGTTCGTGCTTGAGTCGGGCCGGCTCCGGATCGAGATGGTGACGCCCGAGGGAACACCGCTGCGTCTCCGCATCGTTCGCCCGGGCGTCGTCGTCGGAGAGATCGGGCTTTATACGGGGGTCCCGCGGACGGCGGACGTCGTCGCCGAGACGCCGGTCGTGGTCCTGAAGCTCAGCCATGCCTCGATCGAGCGGATGGAGACCACCAATCCGGAGCTGGCCTCGGCGATGCATCGATGGTTCGCGGCGACGATCGCCGAGCGGCTGACCGACACGCTGCGCGCGTTCGAGGCGCTGCGCGACTAGGGGAGACGCATGAGAGCGTCGACACGAAGCGACACCGTGCCCGAGCAACGACGAGCCGCGCGGATGCTGGCGACGATCACCGCCGGCGTCGTGATCGGCGTCGTCGAGGTGGTCCTCGCGGTCGCGTTCGCGGCCCTCGTGTTCGGTGGCTACCTCTCGCACTTCCTGGCCGACGGCATCGGCCTGTACCTCGTCGCGGCTGCCCTGACGCTCGCGCTCGTGGCGTGGCGAGCCGGTAAGCGCGGGGTGGTCGGCAGCGTGCAGGACGCGGCGGCGGCCGTGCTCGCGGTCATCGCCACCACGACGGCAGCGAGGTCCTTCCAGGCCAACTTCGGGCAGCTCGTCACGAAGGATGTGAGCGTCGACCGGCCGTTCTTCACGGTGATCGCCGCGACCTTGGTCGTCACGATGTTGACCGGCGTCGCGTTCCTGGTGCTCGGGACGTTCCGCTTGGGCAACCTGGTCCGGTTCGTGCCCTACCCCGTCGTTGGAGGGTTCCTCGCGGGCACCGGATGGCTGCTGACGAAAGGTGGCATCGGCGTCGCGGCGGGCATCATCCCTCGCCTCAGCAACATGCACGAGCTCGTGGACCCGTTCGAGCTGGTCCGCTGGGTCCCGGCGCTGCTCTTCGGCGTGGCCCTGCTCGTGGCGACCCGAGTCGTGAAGCGCCCGATCGTGATCCCGGCGGTCCTGGGGATCGGGCTCGCGCTGTTCGCGATCGGGATGCTCGTCACTGGCTCGTCGATCAGCTCCGCCCGGGAAGGGCTGTGGTTCCTCGGACCGTTCAACTCGCCGCGGCTGTGGCAGCCCTGGACGTTCCGTGCCGTCGCCGGTGCCGACTGGTCGGGGGTGCTCGAGCAGGCGGCAGGGATCGCCACCGCGGTGTTCGTCGCCGTGATCGCGTGCCTGTTCAACGTGAGCGGGGTCGAGCTGTTGCTGCATACCGATCTCGACTCGAACCGGGAGCTCCGCGACGCCGGAATCGTGAACATCGTCTCCGGCCCGTTCGGCGGGATCCCGGGCTACCACGCGCTCAGCCTGAGCTCACTCGCCGATCAGATGAACGTGAGCGCGCGGGCCGCGGGCTTCCTCGCCGCGCTCGTCCCGTTGACGGCCGTCGTATTCGGCGCATCGATCGTCCAGCTGATCCCGCGGATGCTCGTGGGCGGCGTGTTGGTGTTCGTCGGTCTCGCGTTCCTGGTCGAGTGGGTGATCGACAAGCGGACGTCGCTGCCGGTCGGTGAGTACCTGGTGGTCCTCGCCATCCTCGGGACGATCGCGGCGCGCGGGTTATTGCCCGGGGTCGAGGTCGGCGTCGTGCTCGCCGTCGTGCTTTTCGCGGTCAACTACAGCCGGATCCAGCTGATCTACGAGGTCGAGTTCGGGGACAGGCACCGCAGCAACGTCGATCGGCCGACGAGTGAGCGCATGGCACTGCGCGCGCTGGGTGAGCTCGTCCTGATCCTCCGCGTGAACGGGTTCATCTTCTTCGGAACGGCGAGCGGACTGCTCGAGCGGATCCGCAAACGCGTGGGAGCCGGTCCGTTACGGTTCCTGCTGGTCGATCTCCGGCGTGTGACGGGGATGGACTCCTCGGCGGTGCTCGCCTTGCGCAAGGTGGCGCAGCTCGCCGAGGCGAGCGGGTTCGAGCTCGTGTTCACGGGCGTGTCGGATCAAGTGCAGAAACAGCTCGTACGCGGCGGAGTCACCGCGTCCGACGGGGTCGTCCGGTTCGAGCCGGACCTGGACCGCGGCCTGCAACGGTGCGAGGACGGTTTGCTCGAGAGCGCCGATCCGGTCGTTGCGGCGGATGAGTCGAGCGCGGCGCTCGCCGGGATGCCGCCGCACCTGCGCTCACATCTCGAGCGCGTGTCGATTCCGGAAGG